>CAXGRO010000530.1:0-4379 GCA_964012055.1 uncultured bacterium | reverse complement strand
GGCGCTGGCCATCGGCGTGGTCGGCTCGCTCTACACCACCCTGCTGCTGGGCTACAAACACGGCGCCAACAACCTGGGCTTTTCGTCCTGGTTCGCCCAGGAGCCCTTCCGCTTTGCGCGCAACTTCATTCTCAACCCCACCGGCATCCACTGGCCCGGCTGGCTGTGGAACGGCATTGGCATGGGGGTGATGGCGCTGCTAATCTGGGCGCGGCACCACTTGCTGTGGTGGCCCTTCCATCCCATCGGCTACCTGGTGAGCGGCACCTGGATTCTCAACAGTGTGTGGTTCAGTATTTTCCTAGCCTGGGTGGTCAAGGCCACGGTCCTTAAGATGGCGGGACCCAGCGGCTACCGCTCGGCGCGCTGGTTTTTCCTCGGCATGGTGTTGGGACAGTTTATCGCCGGCGGTTTTTGGGCGGTGGTGGACGGCTTTACCGGGATGGTGGGAAATCGGATCCGTATGTTTTAACTGCGTTTTCCAAGAAACGGTTTTTACCTGTCACCACCTTCCACCATGCACAGGCTGTTCAACCGCGTTCGCGCAGCAGGTCCGCCACCTGCTCATATTCCCTCTCAAGTACGAGTTGAAGGGGCGTGGTCCCGTCCTGGTTTTCGACACTCACGTCTGGTCCATACTCCAGCAGCAACTCTACCATTTCTGTTTGACCGTTGGCCGCCGCCAGGTGTAGAAGCGTGTCGCCGTTTTCTTCTTTAACCCGCGCATCCGCTCCATTCTCAAGGAAACACCGAACCAACTCGGAATTACTGCTCCCGACCAGGTTGTACAGGAGACCGCCGCCACTGTAATGCCGCACGAGTTCGGTGTACGCCCCCAAATCACCTGACTGGGCGCGGACGACCAGTGTTTTTAAGTTGTCCATCTGCGCTCGTAGTCCTTAAGTCTCTACTGTAGAGTCGCGGTTTGTCAGAAAAAATGATAATATGCAATGGGCAACGTCGAAACTTTGCCCATTGCTTTGCTCGCTATTCTGGTGGGTTGTGAATTGTCCATTTCGTTACTTGAATCGATATTTAGTATAGCGTTACAATCCAAAAGGTAAAACAAGCTCACTCATGACTCGGGCAATCGACTACCACACATATAAACCTTTGCTAGACTGCTTCGTCTCAACTATCAAAAAAGATATGGATGATCAAGTGGTTTCCATCGTCCTCTATGGGTCGGTAGCGCGCGGCAACGCCAGGGCAGAAAGTGACATAGACCTATTGCTCGTTCTCGAAGAAGCATCTCCTATTTATCGAGAACGGCTCCAGGCCATATTGCCAATTCTACGCAATTTGCGCCAAACCTCCTGCTGGAAAGACCTAGAAGCGCAACACATCTTTCCTTCGCCCAGCGTCGTTATCCTTACTCGCGATGAAGCGGAACAAAACCGATCTCTCTATCTAGATATGATCGGAGACAGCCAGATTCTATTGGACCGAGGGAACTTTTTTCAGAACCGTCTGAAAATCTTACAGAACAGACTGAAGGAACTAGGATCTCAAAAAATCCAGCGGGGTGATGGCTGGTACTGGGACCTAAAGCCGGACCTAAAACCAGACGAGATACTGGTCCTATGAGCGAGAGCATGCAGGAGATGGGCAAAAAGCTCATCGCTGAAGCTGAACGCATCCTCCAACGCGAGGTCCAAGGGGCACTTGAAGCCCAGGATACCAATATAGCGGTGCGGAGATCTCAAGAAGTGGTCGAATTATATCTGAAGGGTGCATTGAAAGTCTTGGGCGTAGATTATCCAAAGGTACACGATGTCGCTACTGTCTTTTCCGAACAGATCAGACAAAAACGCAATGCTGTGGATGACCAAAAGCTGGAATGAGTCGAAGAGATCTCTCTCTGGCTAGCCCAGGCCAGAGCTCCAGCATTCTATCTTGAACGCGAGTACAGTTCGGAAGATGCCCAACAGGACTGCCAGGATGCCAGCTTTGTAGTGGGAACCGTCAAACAAATCCTGGTTTCAACTGAGGAAAATGGGGATGAGGATTCATCTGACGAAGACGGAGGAAAAGCCAAGATGGGAGATGAGCCAGCCTCATAAACTTTCTTTTTGCTAAATCATTGCCCCCAAATCTCAACTCCGCACAGCTCAAATACATCCCCGCCCTGCCGCTCGGCAAAATCAAACCGCACATAGCGAAAATATCCACCACGTGCAGCTGCGAGGTCATGCTGAAGACCAGCCTGCTGCCGTCCGGCGACCACTTGGGCGTTTCCGAACTGAGCGTCTGCACCATGTGCGTTTTAAACGTGCCGGCCGGCGTCATCATATACACCTGGGCAAACCAGGTAAAAGCGATGATCTTGCTGTCGGGCGACCAGGAGGGATCGTCGACCCTTCGTTCTTGGTCGCGTTGGTTAAATTCGTCCCGTCCACATTCACCACGTACACGTCCGAAATGGAGCGGTTCACCGCGTCGCGCACCACAAAGGCGATCTGTTCCCCGTTGGGCGCCCAGACCAAACGCGAATGAGCCCCAAGTGCCTCAATCAGTAGCGCCTGGCCGCTGCCGTCCGCACTCATCGTATAAATCCCCTCATTGCCCGCATAGGCAATTTGCCGTCCGTCCGGCGACCACGCATAACTGGGCTGCGACCGCAACCCCCCAACTAACTGCACCTGCCCCGTTACGTCCGGGTCGATCAAATGCAGCCCCCAATCGCCACTGACCCCGGCAATATAAGCTATCTTCCCCGGCCCATCGGCCTCCCCGGACGATAGCGGAGCTTTATCGTCGCTCCCGCATGCCGCCAACAGAAGAGCAGCGAGAAGAAAAGCTCTAATTCTATACATGGCATCCTCTTCCTACAGTATTTGCAATCAACGAAGCCATTAATACATACGTTCGCCGGCGCAGTTGGGTGGGGTTTTGCCGGCGGAGGTTTGTGGGGGGGGGAAGCCGGGGGCAGGGCGGCCGCCCTTACATCGCCCACAACCCACCCGCAGCACCCACGTCCCTATTGCAATTTCGCGCTAGCTTAAAATATACCCGCGAAAGGCCGCCCGGGACTCATAAAGCACCAGAGGCAAGGCCCCACCCGACTGCGCCCCTCGCCCCCGCCCACCCACACTAAGAATATAAAAATCCCTCACCCCTGCGCCGGCTCCAACCCCAGCAACACAACCAGCCAAGACCGCACCCAATACGCACTGTTCATATACGGATTCTCCGCCGAAGGCCAATTCTTCCAATACGTCTGGTTGTGCGGAATGCGATGAAACCACTGCAACAAAGGCACCGAAGGCAACTCCTTAAGCCACACTTCCATAGCCTGGCGAAACAGCGGCACCATTTCCGGATCGTCCGGCGCCGTCTGCCCCATGCGGTCGACCAGCTCGTCAAAGTCGCTATTGCGCCAGCGCCAGAAATACGTCGTCGCCGTGCCCGTCGGCTGTACGTAGCGGCTGTGGTATAAACGCAAAGTAAAATATGGATCGCGCACCGACCCGCCGTTGCCCATCACAAAAGCCCGGGCCGTGCCCTGGGTCATATCGGTGTAGGCGTCGGCAAACTCGCGAAAGCTGGCATCAAAACCGGCGCGGCGCAATTGCTCTACCATGACCGGCGTGAAGTCCTGAAAGAGCGAGGGGAACACCACAATGGTAAAGCGAAAGCGCTCGCCGTCCTTGCTCCAAAAACCGCCCTCGTCCTTGCTCCACCCCTTGCGCTTCATAATGGCCGCCGTCTTATCGGGGTTGTATTCGCCCACCGGGTATTTCTCCAGCAAATCGCTCACCTTGTCGGTAAACTGCTTGAGCGGCGGGAAAGCGGGAAAGGGCAACAACGTGTACTCGCCCGCCCCCTGCCAGCCGATCTCCACCAATTGCTCGCGATTGATGGCGTGGTTGATGGCCCAGCGGATGTCGGCATCGTCAAAGGGCGGTTCCAAATTGTTGAAGCCCAGCGACGGCGGCCACCAATCGCGATAGCCGTAGGGCAGTTCGTGCCCACTCCAGGTGGTCACATTGGGGTTCTGGTCGAGCAAGCTCTTGATATTGGACGGCCGCAGATCGATGCACGAATCCATCTGATCGGCCAAAATCATCTGCACCCACTTGTTCTCGTCGCCCAGCGGTATGTAGATGATACGCTCCACCTTGGGCAGCGGCCGAAAGCCGGTTTTGGCCGCCCACCAGTCCGGACGCAAATCCCACACGCGCTGCTCGGCCACCGACAGCGCCAACGTATAGGGCCCGCTGACCACAGGCCAACCCTTGGCCGCGTCGAGATTGGTAAAGGTCGTAGGATCTTTATCCTGCCAGATGTGTTTGGGCACTATGTGAATGCCGTTGCCAAAATTGAAGGTAAAATAAGAGAACACAAAACGCGGGTTGGGCTCTTTAAGCACAATGTGC
>CAXGRO010000529.1:0-4384 GCA_964012055.1 uncultured bacterium | reverse complement strand
GCCCGCTGGATCAGCGGCGAACAGTCGCGCCGCCACGCCCACCGCTGGCGCAGCTGGGTGAGCGCCGTGGCCGTGGGGGCCGGCACCGTAGTGGCCGATGACCCACAGCTCAACGTGCGCCACGTCAAAGGGCCGCCCCCGCGCCCCCTGGTCGTCGACGGCCGCCTGCGCGTCGCGCCCGACGCCCGCGTTTTCCAACACAACAACCCCATCCTCGCCACTTCCGCCGCCGCGCCCAGTGCCCCCTTTGCAGCGCGCGGCGTCGAGGTGTGGAGCTTTGAGGCGCCCGACCACCACATCGACCTGTGCCAACTCGCCGACCGCGCCGGGCAACACGGCCTCACCAGCGTCCTCATCGAGGGCGGCGGACAACTGGCCGCCGCCGCCCTGCGCCGGCGCGTTGTCGACCAGGTGATGGTGTTCATCGCGCCGCGTCTGATGGGCAGCGGCATTGCCGCCATCGCCGATCTCGACGTACATTCTGTCGATCAGACCATTCAATTGGACGACGTGCGCCTGCGCCGCTTGGGGCCCGACGTCCTCTACACCGCCGAGGTCAAATACCCGTGTTCACTGGCCTAATTGAAGAAGTCGGCCGCGTCCACCAGGTGCGCCGCCAGGGCGATTTCCAATACCTCGAAATTGCCGCCGCCCACATCCACAGCACCCTGCGCCTGGGCGACAGCGTCAACATTGACGGCGCCTGCCAAACCGTCGTCGACCTCAAAGGCGACACCTTTGCCGTCGAGTCCGTCGCCGAAACGCTGGCGCGCTCTACCCTGGGCGACCTCTACCCCGGCGCTGGCGTCAACCTCGAACGCTCCATGCGCCTGCAGGACCGCCTCGACGGCCACCTGGTGTTGGGCCACGTCGACGGCGTCGCTCTGCTCACCCGCCTGGAAAAAATAGACGAGGCCTGGCTCCTCGAAGTGGAAATTCCCCCCGGCCTGGAGCGCTACATCGCCGGCAAGGGCTCCGTCGCCCTAAACGGCATCAGCCTCACCGTGGTGGAAGCCACCCCCCAAACCTTTACGGTTAGCGTAATTCCCCATACATTTGAACACACGACTTTATCGCAAAAACAGAGCGGTGCCCGCGTCAATCTCGAAGTGGACATTATCGCCCGCTACGTCGAACGCATGCTCTCCTCCCGGGAAAATCCCGCTGTGGGCCTCACCCTGGAAAAAATGCGCGACATGGGCTACTGAAATCAATGAACGTTTTCCAACCACTCTCTGTGGCGACACTTGCCATATCAACCAAACGCCCCTAACCCCATGCCCGACTTCAACACCATAGACCAGACCATAGAAGACCTGCAAAACGGCAAAATGATCGTCCTCGTCGACGAGCGCGCCCAAGACATCGACGGCGGCGAACTTGTGGGCGAGGGAGCCCTCATGACCCTAGCCGAGCTGGTCACTCCCGAAACCGTCAACTTCATTACCCGCCGCGCCGGCGGCCCGGTGCACGTCGCTGCCAGCCAGGATCGCCTGGCCCAACTCGAACTGGAACGCGTCCCCGGCCGCGCTCCGCGCGACGCCGCCGTCATGGTTTCGGTCAACGCCGCCGCACTCAGCGGCACCGGTATCTCGGCCGCCGAGCGCGCCCGCACCATGCGTCAGCTGGCCAACCCGGCCAGCAGCCGCGCCGACTTCGTTCAGCCCGGCCAGGTCACGCCTTTGCAGGCCCGACCCGGCGGCGTGCTGCGCCGCGCCGGCCACACTGAAGCCGCCGTCGACCTGGCCCAGCTGGCCAATTCCCAACCCGTCGTGCTCATGGGCGACATCCTCGACGACAACGGCGAAGTGGCCTCCACCCCCTACCTGCTCAACTTTGCCGCCCAGCACGGCCTTAAAGTCGCCACCATCAAAGACCTCATCGCCCACCGCCGCCGCACCGAAAAACTCATAGCGTTAGAAGCCGAGGCCGTCATGCCCACCGCCTACGGCGAATTTGCCGTCTACGCCTACCGCAGCCTGGTGGACGAGCACCCCTACATCGCCCTGGTTCTGGGCGACGTAGGCAACGGCGAACCTACCCTGGTGCGCATGCACTCGGGCTGTCTCACCGGCGACGCCCTGGGCTCCTACTTGTGCGACTGCGGCGAACAATTGCACCGCTCCTTTGAACACATCGCCGCCGCTGGGCGCGGTGTCATCGTCTACATCCAGCACCACGAAGGACGCGGCATCGGCCTCATCCACAAACTCAAGGCCTACCAATTGCAGAGCGAGGGCCTCGACACCATCGAGGCCAACCACGCCCTGGGCTTTCCCATGGACCTGCGTGACTACGGCATTGGCGCCCAGGTGCTCTACGACTTGGGCCTGCGCCACATAAGGGTGCTGACCAACAACCCAAAAAAATATGTGGGTCTCGATGGCTACGGCCTCACCCTGGTCGAACAGGTGCCCATGGCCTCCTCGCCCAACCCCCATAACATCCGCTACCTGCGCACCAAAAAAGAAAAGATGGGGCACGCCGACCTACTACCCGGCGAACCAGCAGAACCGCGCAGCCACACAGGAGATTAACAGCAATGCCCAAAATCCACGAAGGCCAACTCGCCGCCCAGGGCAAAAACTTTGCCATCGTCGTCAGCCGCTTTAACGACCTGGTGACCGGTAAGCTGCTCGAAGGCGCGCTCGACTGCCTCAAGCGCCACGGCTGCGACACCGACACCATCGAAATAGCTTGGGTGCCGGGCTCGTTTGAACTGTCCCTCGTGGCCCACAGAATGGCCAGCACCCAGCGCTTTGACGTGGTGATTTGCCTGGGCGCCATCATCCGCAGCAACACCCCGCACTTTGATTTTGTCGCCGCCGAGGCGGCCAAGGGCATCAGCCGCGCCGGCCTCGACAGTGGCGTGCCGGTGACCTTTGGCGTAGTGACCACCGACACCGTGGAACACGCCATCGAACGCGCCGGGGTGCGCGCCGGCAACCGCGGCTGGGACGCCGCCCTCAACGCCATCGAAATGGCCAGCCTCATGGACCACCTCAAATGACCCAAACGCCGGAAGACTTTGCCGAGGACATCGACCCCGACAAGCCGCCCCCCAACAACCGCCGCGGCGCCCGCCAGCTGGCCCTGCAGGCGCTCTACTGGAATGCCTGCCTGCCCGGCACCGGCGCCGAAGCCCTGCAAGAGCTGGCCCGGCGCTTTTCCATAAGCGACGAGGTATACGCCTTTGCCGCCACCCTGGTCCAGCACGCCCAAACCCACCGCACCGAACTCGACGGCCTAATCGACGCGGCGGCCACCAATTGGAGCCGCGAACGCATCGCCCGCATCGACGGCCTCATTTTGACCCTGGCGCTGGCGGAAATGCTCTACGTCGACGACGTCCCCTTGCGCGCCTCCATCGACGAAGCCGTTGAACTGGCCAAAACTTTTAGCACCGAACGCTCCTACGCCTTCATCAACGGCATCCTCGACGCCGTGGCGCAACAGCGGGGTCTGACCCGGTGAACAAGCCATGCGCACCGCTATTCTCTCCGACATCCACGGCAACCGCCAGGCCCTGGAAGCGGCGTGTGCCCGCGCCCGCCAATTGGGCGTTGACGCCTGGATCTGTTTGGGAGATATAGTAGGCTACGGCGCCAGCCCCAACTTTTGCATCCAAACCGTGCGCCGCCTGACCGACCAGGTGGTGCTGGGCAACCACGACGCCGCCGCCGTCGGCCGTCTGGACCCCTCCTACTTCAACGACTACGCGCGCCAGGCCGCCCTGTGGACCGCCGCCCAATTGAGCGCCGAAGAAAACGCCTATTTGTCCGGCCTGCCCCTAACTCTGGGCAGCGGCGATGCCCTCTATGTCCACGCCGAACCCACCCAACCGGAACAGTGGCTATACGTGCACTCGCGCTACGAGATCCTCGACGTCCTGAACAATATCAATCACCGCTTCTGCTTCATCGGCCACACCCACGTCCCCTTCATCTGCGCCCGCAAACAGGGGGCGCTGCAAATGATCGACCCGCACCACCCCACCGCCATCGAGCCCGACCGATCTTACCTTATCAACGTCGGCAGCGTCGGCCAGCCGCGCGACGGTGACCCCCGCGCCTGCTTCCTGCTGTGGGACCAATCTGCCGCTACCTTCACCTTAGAACTGATCCGCACCGACTACGACATCGCCGCCGCCCAGGACGCCATACTCGCCGCCCACCTCCCTCACTTCCTGGCCCAACGCTTATCTATTGGACAATGACCCCAAAACATAGTTATTTATTTAGATTAGCGTAGTTAATGAACCATATGCCCGCCGGCGCTTTGGGGTAGGGGCCTTGCCTCTGGTGCTTTGTGGGGGAGTGGGGCCGGGCAGGCCACCCGCGGGACTCACAAAGCACCAGAGGCAAGGCCCCTACCCCAAAGCGCC
>CAXGRO010000528.1:0-4395 GCA_964012055.1 uncultured bacterium | reverse complement strand
TAAATGCCGTCGCCGCGCTCCGGCAGCAGCGGCACCGTGCGCATGGGGTGGCGAAACAGGTACTGGCCGCCGAGTTCGAGCCACTCCCGATTGGTGCTTGGCAATGGATCCATAAATCATCTCCTTAAATTATACTTCCCTATTGGACCAGCGCAGCTAATAAACTACACGCTCGCCGGCGCCAGCGGGTGGCGGTTTTGCCGGCGGTGCTTTGTGGAGAAGTTGCGGGGGAAAAGGGCGGCCGGGACTAACAACCGCCACGCGGCTGTGGGGGTGTTGGGCCGGGCAGGCCGCCCGAGGGCCTCACAAAGCACCAGAGGCAAGGCCGCCCACCCGCTGGCGCCGCCAAGTCCCACGCCAACTAAACTACGCCATTCGCACTCACCCTCTCACCAAAACCCGCTTCTCACCCGAGCCGCGCCGCCACCGCCGGCCCGCCATCCCCCCCATACCCCTGCTCCCCGGTCCCGGCAATAGTGCTTATCTCTCCACTCTGCCCATCCCCCCACCGCACCCGCCTGTTGCTCACATCGTTGATATACAAATTGCCGCCCTCGTCCACCGCGGCGCTATAGGGCGAATGCAAGAGGGCGCGCGTCGCCGGCCCGCCGTCGCCCCCATACCCGTTCTCACCGCGACCGGCCACCACGTGAATGATGCCGCTGTCCAAATCGAGCCGATACACTTGCGCGTTCTCGCTATCGACGATGTACATGTGGCCATCCCCCCCAATAAACACGTCGCGCAATCGCGAAAAACGGATCTCCAGCGCCGGCGCGCCGTTTTCGGTCGCCCCCTTTTCCCCGTTGCCCGCAAGGGTCGTAATAACGCCCGTTTCCCCGTCCACGCGCCGGATGCGCAAATTGTCCATGTCGACGATATAGACGTTGTCTTGTCGGTCCACTTCTACGGAAAGCGGCGAAAAAACCGTTGCCTCCACCGCCGCCACACCGTCCCCCGAAAATCCCTCTTCCCCGGTGCCGGCGACGGTAGTAATAATGCCCGTCTCCGCGTCCACTCGGCGCACCCGGTGGTTGCGCGTATCGGCGATGTAAAAATTCCCCTCGCCGTCCACCCGCGCCGCATGCGGCACCGCCAGGCTGGCCCCAGTCGCCGGCCCGCCGTCCCCCCCATACCCGCTCACCCCATTGCCCGCCACGGTAGTAATTACACCTGTGTTTATGTCCACCTTGCGCACCCTATCTTGGTGCGCATCCGTCACATACAGGTTGCCCTCAAGATCTAGCGCCACCCGCATGGGGTGGGTGGAAAAGTTAGCGCGGCGCGCATCGAGGCCATCGCCAATGTCTGCACTGCTACCACCCCGCACAGGGTCTCCGTTGCCGCCCGCCACGGTATCGATATGTCCCGTGGCAAAGTCGATGGCGCGGATGCGGTGATTGCCCACGTCGGCAAAATAAAGTTTGTCTTTTGAAGCGTACATTGTGGTCCTCCGATTTGGACAGAGATTTCGTTTTACTAGGGCGGGACGATCCGATAGGATAGAAGCTCTCGCTCACAGCGGCGATGTGCCGCGCCCGCAGCAACGCCGGGCGAAAGTTCACATCTGTAAGGAGTGCTTCAACCTCGGGCGTGCCCGCACTGTAAGCGCGCCGCAGTTCTTTGGCCCGCTTGCGGTAAAACTCCAATGAAGCGGATTGTGTTAGAGAAGTGGTCACGAGGGACCTCCTTTCAATAAGCGCCCGTTGTCCGCTGATGACAGGCTGAAAGAAGGTAAAAACTGCTAGTAGAAAACAAACCGGTGGGAAACTCCCTTGCCGCGGACCAGGGGCGCCCGGCGCGCACTAATTTTTATATAAACCAAGCCGCCCCCCAATGTCAAGAAAAATCAAATATATCAATCGACAATGTCCCCAGTCGCTTTCAGCACATCCCCATACCCATTGCGCAACGCCGTAAGGTCGTGACAACAATTAAACCAGCGCGTCCCCTTCTCAAACACCACTTCCATCGACGCCCCCGGGTCCACCGCCGTGCCCATCACCTTGCCGTGCGCCCGACAGGCCGCGCCCACCCTGTCATACGCCTCCAACACTTTCTCCTGGGTAATGGGGTGCCCGGGATCGCGTTCCACCCCGTAGCTGTGCGCCAGATCCCCCGGCCCCACAAAAAGCAAATCAATTCCTTCAACCGCGGCAATCGCCTCGACATCCTCCACCCCCTCCGCGTCTTCTATCATCACACCGAGCAGGGTGTGTTGGTTGGCCTGGTCGAGGTACTCTTTTCTGTCGAGCCAGCCGTAGAACGAATCGCGCCCCCCACCCATGCCGCGCAAACCCAGCGGCCTGAACTTGGCAATGCCGACAAATTGGCGCGCTTCCTCGGCGCTCTTGCAGTGCGGCCATATTAACCCCCCGGCGCCCAATTCTAAGGGTTTGACCGCCTGGTTGTAGGGTCCGTGCGCCAGACGCACAATCACGTCGATATCCACGCTGCGCGCCGCCAGCACCATATTCGACAGGCCGTTCCAATCGAGATGCGAATGCTCCATGTCGATCCAGGCGCAGGTGAATCCGGCGTGGGCAATTGCCTCGACCACCGCGGGGTCAAATACGCGATTGATTTCCGCCACTTTTACGACTTCGCCCCGCAAGGCGGCCGCTTTTGTTTTATTGGCCCTATACTCCATTTTCATACCGTTGCAACCCCCTGAAATTTTGGCAAAACCTCCTTGCTTATCCACTCCAGATCCTGCTTGAGCACGCTGGGCGGAATGGCCAATGCCCCAGCGCTCACGGTCACCCGCTCCAACCCCGGCAAGCGCTCCTGCAAGTCCGCCAACCTCTCGCAGACATGCTCCGGCGGGCCGCAAATCCACGCCCCGTCGCGCACCAAATCGCGCGCCGTCGGCAGCCCGACCAACGGCGCCTTTTGCGCGTCGTAGGTGGCTTCGATCTGCTCCGCCGTCAGCGCTGGCATGCGGCCCAGCGGCGCCAGTACCTTGAGCTGTTCCTCAAACCACACCGTCGCCTCTTCCACCGCCTGCTCCTGGGTGTCGGCCAGATGAATCTGCAACACCACCGCCAGGTCTTCGCCCAATTGGGTGTCGCGCCCGGCGTGCCCCAGCGCCTCCTGCCATTTGGCGGCAATTTCGTCCACCCGGCCGCCCCCGGGAACAACGCCTTTGATACCGTGTTTGATCATAAAATCTATGCCGCGCGGACTGACGCTAAAAATGGGCTGCCAGCACTCCAGCGGTTGGGTGGGGCGCGGCACCAAAGTAATTTCTTCCAGCTCCTGTCTGCGGTTGATGATGCGGGCCGGCAGGTCGTAGTTTTTTCCGCGGTGCGAAAACGCCTGCTCCTTCCAGGCTTTAAAAACGATCTCGATCTGTTCTTCAAACATCTCGCGGTTGGCCGCATCGTCCTCCAGCGGCGCCCCCAGCGTCTCCACTTCACGCGGAATATAGCCGCGGCCAATGCCAAAGCGCACGCGCCCCTTCGTAAGCACGTCGGCCACGGCGTAATCCTCGGCCAAACGCAGCGGGTGCCACGTCGGCACCGTGTTAAACATGCTGCCAAAATTGAGCCGCTCGGTGAACTGCGCCAGGTGCACCGACAACATCGGAATGTTGGGAATGCCGCCGTACCCCTCGCGCTGAAAATGGTGTTCGGCAAACCACAGCGTATCGTACCCCATATCGTCCATTATCTCGGCCATGGCGCGGGCCTCGTCAAACACGGTGGCCAGGTGCTCGTCGCTCTCTATCCGCTCGTCGACGTCCAAGCCGCCAAAGCCCAGATTGTCCATCTCCACATGGCCGCCGTAAAAGCTGTCAAATTTTGTGATCATAATTCTCTCGTAGAAATCCCGTTATCTAATCGTTGAGCTCGATCAATTCAATCCAATTCCCCTCCGGATCCTGCAAATAACAAGCTAGCCGCCCCGCCGCCAATTGGGTCGGCAGATTTAAAACCTTCGCCCCCCTTTCCACCAATCTGGCAAAGGTCGCCGCAATATCCTCCACCTACAACGCGATGTGCGCCGCCCCCAATACATTGCGCTCCTCCGACGGCCGCTCATCCGGCGACGGGTTGACGTACTCGAGCACCTCCAGTATATGCCCTCCCCCCAAATCAAATATCGCTATCTTCAAGTGCGCATCTTTATACCCAATCACCTGGTCTATTCCCTCTCCAATGCGCTCGTACTCATCAATCAGGTTGAGCCCCACCACATCCCGATAAAACGCCACCGCCGCCGCCCGATCCCGCACGATAAAACCCGTGTGATGCAATCGCAGTACCATACAACCTCCTAGAACAACGCAGTTAATCCGAAAACCGATCGATCTACGCCAACGCCCCCACAATCCGCCACCGCACCACCCCCACCGCCTCCTCCTCCCCTTCGTCCACCCCCTTCCCCGCCTTC
>CAXGRO010000527.1:0-4403 GCA_964012055.1 uncultured bacterium | reverse complement strand
ATCTCGCGCTTGATTTCGGCGCGTTCTCCCGGGGCGTAGCTCGGGTTCTCCCAGAACCAGTTGTCGGGGTAGGCGGCGTTGAGCAATTGGCCGTCGATAAAACCGAAGACGACGCTGCGCGGTACATTGCGCATGCCGTCTTTAACCACCATGAGTACGGGCGGCGAGGTGGCCACGCCAATAGTCCACAAGTTTTCGGCGGCGATGTCGAGGGCGGGCCGGTAGACCTCGTTGCGCTGGCGCGGGTGTACAAAGGTGGAGGCCAGGTCGTAGAGGCGCATGGACTCGCGAATGGGGTGGCCGGGCGGCGGCGCTACGGAACCGGGGGTTTGCGCTTTGGCGCTGCCCGCCAGGCCGTCGTTCCAATACCAGGTACCCCAGCCGCTGGCCCAGGCCGAGTGGCCGTTTTGCGGCATGAAGTCACCGCCGCCCACGGCGTTGTGGCTGGACGAATCCATGGTCAGCATCATGTCGGGTTGCAGGGCGAACTTTTCCATGCTAAAGAGCGAGGAAGAGCGCTCGCGCGGAATGACGCGCACGCCCACTTCGGCCCAGTAGCCCACGACAAATTGCACCGCGCCCATCAGTTCGCTCTCTTGACTGACGTTTAAGTAGAACACCATGCGCCGGCCGTTTTTGAAGGTGCGAAACTCCTCGTCGTCCCATTGGGTCAGGCCGATCTCGTCGAGCAGGCGACCGGCGCGCTGCGGGTCGTATTCAATATAGGCCTGCGAGAGCTTGGGGTAGTGGTAGATGGAGCCGGCGCCGGGGGCGGTTTGGGACGGTTCGCCAAAGCCGTTCCACTCGGCGTCGATGATGGCCTGGCGGTCGATGGCCAGCGACAGCGCCTGGCGGAAGCGCTTGTCGTTGAGCAGTTCGTGTTTATAGCCGGTCTCGGGGCGGTCGGCATAGACGCGTTTGTTGAGGTTGGGGGCGATGGCAAAAATGCTGCGGCGCGCCGAGTACCAGTGGTACACTTGGTAGCCGTTGCGCCGGCGCTGGGTCATCAGCTGGGTGTAGTCGACAAATTTGCCTTCCTGCACCGAGGTCTCGCCGTTGACCACGGCCAGGTCGACCATCTGCGCGTTTTTTACCATGAAGAGAATGCGGTCGAGGTAGGGCAATTGATTGCCCTGGGTGTCGACGGCGTAGTAGTAGGGGTTGCGGACCAGGGTGTAGGGGCCGCCGGCGCGGTAGGTTTTGAGCACCCACGGCGCCAGGGTGGGCAGCGCCGGATTATTGTTCAATTCGCGGGCGAATTTAAAGACGGCGATGGCGCTGGGCAGTTGGTAGGCTTCCATCAGTTCTTTGATTTTGGCGGGGTCGCCGAATTGCGGGTGGTACTGCCGCAGATAGTGCTCCGGCATGGGCTGGAAGGCGCTGCCGCGCCCGCCGGTCATAAATTCGAGAAAAATGCCGTTGGGCTCGGGAAAGACATAGCGCACGGTGTGGTCGTCGATCTTTTCGATCGTGCCTTCGACGCCGCGAACCTTGACGATTTCGGGCACCCAGCCCAGGCGCTCTTTGGTGACCGGGTCTTCCCAGGTGGCCCAGGCCTCCCACCAAAACATGATGTCGGCGGCGGTAAAGGGGTGGCCGTCGGACCAGCGTATTTTGCGCAGGTGGAAGGTGAAAACGCGGTTGTCTTCGGAGATTTCGTAGTCGCGCACCAGGTGGGGCAAGGCCGGGTAGCCGTGCGGCGAAAAGCGCAAGAGGGTGCCGCAGCCCAGTTCGTAGCGCATGTAGAAACTTAAGGTGGAGGCATTGGGGATGGCCCGCACCCAGGTGCCGCCGTAGTTGCCAACGCCGTCGACGCCCTCGTAGACGATGGGCTCGGGGCCGACGCGCTCGGCCACCGGCGGCAGGTGGCCTTCGCGCACCAACTCGGTCAGGATGGGCGACTCGCCTTTGGGGTACCATGCCGCCTGTGGTCCTTTGCCGTAGTCGACCTGCCGCTGGATGCGCACCTGGTCGTTGGGGTCGACGGAGTTGTCGCGCAACTCGGCGGCGGCGCGCAGTTCTTGCGGCGAATACTGCGGCGGCTTGGCGCTGAGGTCGGGGCGCACCAACCAGCCGCAGAACCACAGGAGTGCAAAAAAGCCTGCTGCGGTGGCTATGAAGCGCGATAGGTGTTTGGCTAGCGGGTGGGTGTTGAGTTTAGCTGCGATGTTTGGTATGCTGGATAAATTCACTTTGTCTTTCCGGATTAGGACGTAGGAAAAGTGGGGAATTGGAGTTGTTGATGCAAGTTCTGCTGCAGGCGGGATAACCCGGTTGCTGTCTTTTCCTTATCTTATATGGCTTTGGGGAAGGTTGTGGAAGGGGATGGGGTTTGCTTGGAGGCGCCAGTGGGTGGCGGCGGGCATATGGTTCTTTGACTACGCTACATATATAGAGTTTAGACGTTTTATATATATGGAAAAATCTCCGTTTAGTCTCAAAGGTCTTTTTGTCGGCATTGCCCTATCCCTGGGGGTGGGTATTGCGGCGCCGTACGGGGTTGTTTTTCAGTATTACTGGATTGGTTTTAACCCCTCTTCTCCGGGGGCCATCTTCTTTTTTGTGGTATTGACGCTCATCGTCAATACGGTCGTGGGGCTGGTGGGGCGTCGTTTTGCCCTGAACCGGGCCGATCTCGTACTGATTTACTGCATGTTGTTGGTGTCGGTTACGGTGCCCACCTGGGGGCTCATGTTTTTCCTTATTGGGACTATCGTCTACCCCTTTTATTACGCCACGCCCGAAAACCGCTACGCCGACCTCTTCTACGATTACATTCCCACCTGGATGGTGCCGCAGGACATGCAGGCCATCAAGGACTATTACGAGGGATTGCCCAAAGGCGCGTCCATACCCTGGGAGGTCTGGGCCGAGCCCATGAGTTACTGGCTTGCCCTGATGATCGCCATGAGCTTTATGTTGTTCTGCTTAAACGCCATCTTCCACCGCCAGTGGTCGGTGCACGAGCGCTTGACCTATCCCATGGTGCAGCTGCCGCAGAATATGATTCGGCAAGAGGAGGACTCGACGGCTCGCATTGCGCCCTTCTTTAAAAATAGAATGATGTGGTTGGGTTTCTCCCTGCCCTTTGTGCTGCTCAGTTTAAATGCACTGCACCACTACTATCCCGTAGTGCCCGAATACGTCTACACCGGCAGCATCCAATTGTTTAACCGTACCATCAACCTTTCGATATGGCTCAATTTGGCCTGGGTTGGCTTTTTTTATCTGGTCAATTTGGAAATCACTTTCAGCATCTGGTTTTTCTATGTACTTAGCAAAATCCAGGAAGGGATATTCAATATTATAGGCATTTCCAGCACTGAAAAATTGAGTGCTTACGAATACTCGCAACCGGCCGATTTGACGCACCAGGCCACCGGCGCCGTGATCGTTTTGGTGCTCTACGGTTTGTGGACGGCGCGCGTTCATTTAAAAGATGTGGTGCTCAAAATCTGGCAGCCCGATGGCGGGGTGGACGACAGCCAAGAGTTGATGAGCTATCGCACGGCGCTGTACGGGTTTGCCGCCAGTTTGATTTTTGTCGGCGTCTGGCTGTGGCGTTCGGGGGTGCCGCTGGTAGTGGTGCCGGTGCTTCTCTTTGTCAGCATTTTGTTTTTTACTCTGGTGGCGCGCGTGGTGGCCGCCGGCGGCGTGGCCACGGCGCGCAGCCCTATTGTGCCGGCCTATTTTGTCATCTCGGGGATGGGCACCTCCATCCTGGGGGCCAAGGGGCTGGTGGCGCTCAACTTCACTTTTATCTGGCAGGGCGAGTCGCGCACCTCGCCCATGGTGGCCTGCGCCAACGGCCTCAAATTGGCGGAGTCGATCGCCGGCCCCAAGAAGCGTCTGTTCTGGGGCGTTATGCTGGCCCTGGTGTGCAGTTTGCTGGCGTCGGCGGGCATGACCCTGTACCTGGCCTACACCCACGGCGCCGTCAATTTATCTCTGCTCAACTGGGCCGGGGCGCACGGCTGGCCCTATATAGGCCCCACTATGGAGGCCATGCCCGAGGCCAATGCGCGGGGCTGGATTTTTAAGGGCATTGGCGCAGCGGCGGAGACGTTTTTAATGTGGGCGCAGCACCGTTGGTTCTGGTGGCCGTTGCATCCCATTGGTTTTGCTATTGCGATAGGCTGGCTGACCAGTCAGATCTGGTTTTCGGCGATGGTGGCCTGGCTTTTGAAATTGACCATTTCGCGCTTTGGCGGGGCTAAATTGTTTCAGGATTTAAAGCCGTTTTTTCTCGGGTTAATTCTCGGGGAGGTTTCGGTGAGCGGGGTGTGGGGTGTGATTTATGTATTTACGGAAGATGTGGGGCGCGTGTTGACGCACATGTGAGGTGGGTTTTACAATACTGTGGACACTTTTTGTAAGTCATTGATAAATAACGGCTTAGACAA
>CAXGRO010000526.1:0-4405 GCA_964012055.1 uncultured bacterium | reverse complement strand
GCTCGTATCTTGTCCAATATCGGGGTGGACTTATTACCGCTTGTCTGCGGACAGGAGGTAATGAATCCGCTCTGGGACTACCCCCTCACCCACCTTCGCAGACGTAGTATATTTACGTTTGGAGTTAGTGGCACTAGTACCATCGAAAAACGCGAGTTCTAAAAGTAAACGATCACCGAGCGGTAAGGGGGTGGTCCCAGAGCGGATTCATTACCCCCTCTGCCGCAGGATGCGGCAGAGGGGTAATGCCTCGGAGCAGCCCATGGATGGGCTGCGAGAGCCGAAGGCCGCCAATTCTAAGAATTGAGCGTCATGAGCGAGGGACCTCCCCCTCCCCGACCGTCCTAAAAACACTAGAACTCCCCCACCACAAGAGAACGAAACCTCCCCTCATCCCACTCCGCCCCCCACCCCGCCCCATCCGGCGGCACCAAATGCCCGCCTTCCACCAACGGCGCATTCAACAACCCCCAAACTTCCCCCTGCTTGCGCAGCGAATCGCTTTCCGGAGAAAACGCCTCAAAATAATCCGTGTTCTCAATACAACAGCCCAAATGGGCGTGAATCAAACCAAATAAACTGGCGATATAATTGAGTTCGATATTAGTGCCGTGCAACTCGGCAAAATGCGCCAGCTTTAACACCTGACTCGTGCCGTTGCGCGCGTTGGCCCTCAAACGGTCGGTGGCCTTTTGAATAAGCCACTGAGCCGAAAGATACATATCGTGCATTAACGTCTCGGTACTCATCACCGGAATCACCAGCTCGCGGCACAGCTCCTGGTAGTGGTCCATCTTCTGTTCGTGCATCGGTTCTTCGAGCCAAACGAAGTCCAGTTCTTCTAACACCCGGCCCACCGTAATGGCATCGCGCAGGGTGTACCAGCACACCGGGTCGTGCATCAAGGCGTAGTCGGGGCCCACTGCCTCGCGCACCGCCGTGAGAATGGGGATGTCGTCCTTGCCGGTGCGGTAGGAGTGGAATTTATAGGCTTCAATGCCCGACAGGGCGCGGCCCTTTTCGATGTCTTCCAGATAGCCCTCCAGGTCGCGTTTGCCCTGAGTCAGATAGGCGGGAAAGCGGTCGCGCACCCGGCCAATGAGGGAGTAGACGGGTAGGTTGGCGGCCTTGCCGGCAATGTCCCACAGGCAGTTGTCGAAGGCGCCGGACCAGCCGCGGCGCACGTGGCGGGTGAGGTAGAGGGTTTGGAACAGGCGCTCGCGCTGCAGGGGGTCTTCGCCCAAAACTTGCTGGCGCAGGCGATCGGCCTCCTCGGGCGTTGTATCGGTGACGCAGCGGGAGGTGATACCGGCGTCGGTGACGACTTCGATAAATTGCCTGCGCAGCGGCTTGCCCTCGCTGCGCGGGGCTTCGAGGTTGAGGATTTGGACGGATTCAATTTTCATGTGCGTTCTCCCTTTTGAGGCTGTTTGTCGGTGTGGGGGTGGCCGCTATCCCGACAAATCTGGCGCCTGGTTTGGGGATGTCAAGGAGATTGGGGCGGAATTTGACAGGGCAAACGGCAATGTGATAATTTCAGGACCTGTTTGGGGAAGGAGATACTGCATTGGAAAAAAATAGTATGGATTTATCGCCCGCCCATACCGACGCCGTCGAGCGCCGGCGCCGCATTGTCGTCAATTTTGACGCATCGTTTGCCGTCAACGTCAAGCTGCGCAGGGAGCCCGGTATTGGCGTGGAAGACGTGGTCGAGCACCTCTTTGGTTTTGCCGACGACGAGGATACCGCCATCGACAGTATCTGGTGGAATTGGTGCGAGGGCAATCAGGTGCCCTATCCGAGCCAGTATTTGCCGCTCTTTGATCACCCCCAATACCGGCAGTGGATCGACGACGGGGTCGACATCGTGCGGCGGGTGCTGGAGACGACTAAACGGCGCGGTTTGGAAGCGTTCTTCTCGCACCGCATGAACGGGTCGGACAATGACCTGGGGCCGTTTGCGGTTATCCCCATGAAAGTGGAGCACCCCGAGTGGACGTTCAGGACGCCGTGGTGTACCCACGAGGACAACGGCTATTGGAATTTTGCCCTGGACCAAGTGCACGACTACGTTTTGCGCAATCTGGGTGAGGTGGCCGAGAATTATGACTTTGACGGTTTTGAGCTGGACTTTGCCAGGGGCGTGGTTTTTCCGTCTGGGGAAGGCTGGATTCAGCGCCACCGGCTGACGCAGTTTATGCGCCGTTTCAGAGAGATGTTGATGTCCAGGAGTGAGCAGCGCGGCAAGCCGATCTTAGTGGCGGCGCGGGTGCCCGAGACGCTGGTGGGGTGTCGTTTTGATGGGCTGGATGTCGAAACGTGGGCGCGCGAGCAATTGGTCGATATTCTGGTGCTGGGCTGCCGCTCGTTCGAGGCGGAACTGGTGGCCATGCGCAGCCGCCTTCAGGGCACCGGCATCAAGCTTTTCCCGTCGATCGACGACCACCACGCTTCCGACGGTTACCAGAATCCGGGCAGTGCGGTGTTGCGCGGGGTGGTGGCCAATTGGTGGCAGCAGGGGGCCGACGGCATGCACACGTTTAATTTTAATTACGCGGTGAGCGAGCCCTACGCCGACCAGGATTGGCCCAGTCACCTGCTGGCTTATAAGGAAATTGGTGACCCGCAGACGCTGGCGGGCAAGGACAAGACCTTTGTGGTGCAGCGCCGGGGTGGCGGCCACGGGCCCACGGTGGTGCCCAACCCGGAAGATTGGTCGACGCCGCGCCACTCCTACGCCAACACCAATATGCTGGCGCAATTGCCCGCCGCGCTGGGCAACGACGGCAGGGTCGACACGTTGCTGACGATTGCCGTTGCCGACGACGTGAGCGATGGTGTTGAGGTGGAGGTGGCGCTGCGCTTATTGCTTTCGGATACGGCGGCGGCGGACCTGGAGGACGGCGATCGCCTAGACCAGGTCACCGTTGCCACGATTGGGCATAAGGACGGTCTGCAAAATGTGCCGCCGTCCAGGGATATTGTCGAAGCGATCGAGGTGCGCCTCAACAATAGTTTGTTGCCCGCTCCGGCGATTGATGGGGGCTGGCTGGTGTTTGCGGTGGAGCCCGGGCAATTGGCGGCGGGGGACAATTTGGTGGGGGTGCGGGCGAGCCGACGGCCGGCGTTTGCGGCGGCCGAGATTTTAATCGAGAAACTCGAAATTCATCTGCAGTATGGCGTCGCACGGTAGGGCGGCCAAGCGCGTTTAGCAAGGAGGCAGGTTTTGGTGAAGAAGAAATGTCGCGTTGCCGTGGTCGGCGGCGCCGGTTCCTGGGGGCAGCACTACACCCGGGCGTATACGGCGCACCCGGATTGCGAAGTGGTGGCGCTGGTCGAGCGCGCCGGCGAGCGCGGCCGGGCGTTTGCTGCGCACTACGGCATTGATACGGTGTACGAGAGTGTGGAAGAATTGCTGGCCCAGGAAGTGCCCGACGTGGTGTCGGCCATATTGCCGGTGGGGCATATTCACGACGTGGTGATCGCCTGTGCCGAGGCCGGGGTCAAGGTGGTTTCGTGCGAGAAGCCGATCGACTACGAATTGGCGCGCGCCGACGAGACGGTGCGCATTTGCCGCGAGCGCGGCGCGGTGTTTGGCTGCGGCACGGCGCTTTGGATGTGGCCTTATATACTGCAGGCGGCGGCCTGGATTAAAGAGGGACATATCGGCAAGATAACGGCGGTGTCCATTCCGCCCGGGTTGCCGACCGAGGTTTCGGGAGGGGGGTGCCACTTTTTGGCTTTGATGCGCGGCGTGGTGGGGCTGGAGGCGGAGTGGGTGGAGGGGTGGACGCTGCCGCCGGAGCCGGGGTACGTGGCGCCCGAGGCGGGCAGCGACTTGGAGATTGACCGGCCGGCGTACGGGCGCATTGGGCTGGAGGGCGGGGTGGTGTGCGAGGTGTTGCCGCCGCGGCCCGAATTGCAGATCAATTGCATGCTGGGGGTTACTGGGGAGGAGGGGCAGGTGTGGATTCTGACGGATAGGCCGGTGTTGATTAAGGGGGTGGGGGCGGAGGCGACGCCGGTGGGCTCAGATTTTTTTGCGGAGCCGCCGCCGGGGCATTGGATTGAGCCAGTGGTGGACCGGTTGGTGCGGGCGGTGGAGACGGGGGAGGTGGTGTGCAGTGGGCACGATTATCGGCAGGCGTTGGAGATTGCGATTGCTTTTGTGCTGTCGGCGAGCAGGGGGCACGAGAGGGTGTATTTGCCGTTGGAGGATCGGTCGTTGAAGATTTATCCGAGTCCGTATCGGTTGCATGGGGGGGATGTTACGGGGTGGGAGGGGAATAGTCGGGCGCCGACGTTGGAAGGGGAGTGAAGGTGTAATAGGACGATCCTCGGGGCGGGGTAGGGGTCTCTCGCTCATGGCGCCGAATGTCTGCGACATTCGCGGACCTTCGGTGCT
>CAXGRO010000525.1:0-4407 GCA_964012055.1 uncultured bacterium | reverse complement strand
ATTGGGACGCCCCGCGCAGGGCGCGATAGGCCAGATTGGCCGGCGAATCTTCCGCCGTCAACTCCAGCCCATAGGCCGGCAATTCTTCTATTTCAGACCCCGCCTCCAAAGAGAGATTCCAGGTGCGCTCGTCGCTGTGCTCCACCGCGCTGGGCAATTAGCCCACTTTCTTCGCCCGCGCACTGAACTCCCCCGCCTTAACCGGCATGAACGCCAGAATGTCGTCGGGATCAACTTCCAGTTCGGCTTCCGCCTCTGCATCCTCCGCCTCAACCGACTCCGCCCCCTCAGACCCAGCAGCCCCAGCTTCCGCCGGAGCATCCGAAGCGCCGTCCGCAGAGGTCGCCGTTTCCCCTCCGGTTACCGCTGCGCTCTCCACTTCGGTTGAAACATCGGCATTCAACTCGTCCGCCGATGCTTCAGAGGAGACACCCGCGGCGGACGCATCTGCGGCGGACACATCCCCACCCTCTGAGGTTGCACCCGCGGATGCCGCCACACTTCCGCCACCCGACGGCGCCCGGCTCCCTGCGCCGGCTCCTGCAGAAGACGGCGACGCCGTAAAAGGAATGCTCTTCAACGTCCCCAATCCCTGTCCGCCTCGGCCACCGCCCGACGACCCGCCGCCCAAACGCCGCTGCGAGCGATTCTGCACCGTCTGCATGCGGACGAACCCTGCTGTGTCGATCTCGGACATAAATTTGCCTCACCTTTACATACGTTTATTTTAAAGCCTGCCACATCCACGAACAAATCAACAGGAGCCCCCGCATGTTTATTATAGACGGCGATTATCCCATGACCCACGGCGCCCTGCACCTGCACCGCGACCTCACCCGCCCCGTGGCCGAAGTCCGCGCCGCTGCCAAAGACCCCGAAGTACAGGCCATGGCCTCCCTGCCCGAAATGCGCCGCGCCAAAATGGCCGCCGCCCTGGTCAAAATTTGCCAGCGCATCGAACGCCCCAACAGCCCTTTGTGGGGCCAGGTCAGCGGCGACAACGCCTACGCCGCCGCCCAGGGCGATTTGGCCTACTACCGCATTCTGGCCCAGCGCGGCGAAGCACGCATCATCAACACCGGCGCCGACTTAACCGACCTCATGCAAACCTGGGCCGCCGCCCAAGACCACGCCGACCTGCCCGTCGGCTTTATTCTGGGCATGGAAGGCTGCGACCCCATCCTCTGGCCCGAGCATGTGCACCAGTGGTGGGAAGACGGCGTCCACGTCTTCAGCCTCACACACTACGGCGTCTCCACCTACGCCCACGGCACCGGCACCCACGGCCCGCTGCAACCGCAGGGACCCGAGCTCTTGCGCGCCATGGACCAATTGGGCGCCATCCTCGACATGACCCATATCGACGACGAATCCTTCTGGCGGGCCCTCGACCACTTTAACGGCCCGCTGTTGGCCAGCCACCAGAACTGCCGCGCTCTGGTGCCCGGCCAGCGCCAGTTTAGCGACGAACAACTCAATGCCATCATTGAGCGCGGCGGCGTCGTCGGCGCCTCCATGGACACCTGGATGCTCTACGCCGACAGAGAGATAAACTGGGCCGACACCGGCGCCTTCACCCGCCGCAGCGTCTTCCCGCGCAGCGCCGTCACCCTGGAGCATTTGGCCGACCACATCGACCACGTGTGCCAGCTGGCGGGCAACGCGCAACACGCCGCCATCGGCGGCGACACCGACGGCCAGGGCGGTGTCGACGGCGCCCCCGGCGACGTCGACACCGTGGCCGACTACCAAAAACTAACCACCATTCTCGAAAACCGCGGCTACAGCCAGGACGACATCGCCAACGTGATGTACCTCAACTGGCAGCGCTTCTACGAGCGCTGGCTGCCGGCCTGAGCGCCTGTATGTCGTCACTCCACCGCTTCGACCCCCGGCGCTCGCTTTGGAGTTCCGTCGCCCTGGTCGCCGTCGTTTACTTAATTACGCTGGCCCAGCTCGAACACCGCGGCTTTTGGATCTCCGACAACGCCAGTAAATTCCTCCAGCTCCAGGCCATCGTCGCCAGCGGTTACACCCAGTATTCCATCCCCTGGAGCGGCGCCGCCGTCGACCCGCAATTCGCTTACAACCCCCTGCCAACGGTGTTCTCGCACGTCGATGGCGACAAATTGTATTCGATCTACCCGCCTCTCTTCGCCACGGTGTCTTCGATCTTTTTTCTTTTATTGGGTTTTCCGGGACTCTACGTTTTGCCCCTGCTAGCAGCGCTGGCGCTGCTAGCAGGACTAGGGCAAATCACCGCGCGCGCCGCGCCCGACTACCCCGCCGCTAAAAACCTCGCCGTGCTCGTCGCCGGCCTCTGCACCCCGCTCTGGTTTTACAGCGTTGTATTCTGGGAGCACTGCCTGGCCGTCTGCGCCTGCATATGGGGCATCTTTTTCTTTTTGCGTTTTGCCGCCGACGGCCGCAATAAAGATCTAATTTACGCCAGCGCCGCCACCGCTCTGGGCGTCTACTTCCGCGACGAACTCTACCTGCTCTGCCTCCTGCTCGGCATCCTGGCCATCCGCACAACTCGAAAGAAACGTCTGCAGGTCGCCGCGTTCAGTGCCGCCACAACCCTCATCTGCCTGCTGCCCCTTTGGTGTTTTAACGCATGGACCATCGGCCATCCCCTGGGTTTTCACCTGGTCAACCACGCCGCCTCCAGCGGCGGCATTATTGCGCACTTTATCGACCGGCCTACCGTACTCTACCATCTCTTCCTCTCTTCCACCCATTTGAACTGGCTCTCCCTTCTGGTCTCGGGCCCCTTCCTGGTTGCGTTCATCTTAAACCGCCGCTTTGCCGCCGACGGCTTCCAGCGCGCCGTCCCCCTCTTTGCCCTCGTCGCGCTTCTCTGTTCGCTCGTAGCGCTCAGCGGCTATCTCTCCGAACTCAGTCCCATCGATTATATGTTGTACAGCTCCAACAGCCTGTTCACCACCGCGCCCTTCGTCCTGCTCGCTTTTCTGCGCCACGACGACCAAACACCGGCTTTAAAAAACATCTGGATCATCGCCCTCGCCTATGCCGTACTCTACGGCCTCGCCGCGCCCCGCGCCGGCTCGCTGGGCATCCACTGGGGCAACCGCTACCTGCTCATCCTCTACCCGCTCTGCGCCGCGCTCGCCGCCGCCAACCTGGCGCACTGGTGGAACCACCGAGTCGGGAAAGCGTCTGCCTCCTTACCGGCGCTCGCAGCCGTGCTCTTACTCAGCTGCGCCGCCCAGGTGTATTCTATCATGTTGTTAAAAAGCAAAAAGGACTTTTCCGTGCGCCTCAACCAAACCATCCAGCAACGCCCCGAAACCGCCGTCGTCAGCAATATACGCTGGGCGCCGCAGGCCATGTATTCGGCGTTTTACGATAAGAGCATGTTCTTTGTGGAATCGCCGGAACACCTCAACCGCCTGGCCCGCACCCTGGCGGGTCGGGGGTACGATCGCTTTCTCTTTGTCGCGCAGTCCGACCAGGACTACGCCATGCCGCAAGCGGTCCAGGTGCGCGACGAGCTAGAATTCTTCTCACTGCAATTCGTCCCCATGGGACACTGACAATCGAGGTCGTTATGCGACGCTCTCTCGCCCTCCTACTGCCGCTCCTTCTAGCCGCGCTCGCCCCCCAATTTGCTTTGGCCGACGAGTCTGCGGACGCCCTCTCTCAGTGGCAACAAAAGAGCGCGCGCAAATTGGGCGACGGCGCCGCCCCCCTCGACCCCAGCGAGCAGATCGTCTCCAGCCCGGCCGTCCGCCGCAACCCGTTCAACGCCGAAACGGTCTTGCGCTACAGCCTGCCCTACGACGGCGAGGTGGAACTGGCGGTCTACGACCTGCTCGGGCGCCGCGTGCGCATCTTGGAATCGGGCTTTAGGGTGGCGGGTGAATATGCTCTGAAGTGGGACGGCAAAAACGAGAAGGGAGGGAGTGTGGCCAGCGGCGTTTATTTTTATCGGTTGCAGGCGGCGGCGCCGGACGGGACGCGGATTCGCAAAAGTGGCAAGATGAAGTTACTGCAATGATTCTTGAGTTTTAGGGGATTGCCTGGTGAGTCCAGGGGGTGGCGGCCTTGCCTCTGGTGTTTTGTGAGTCCCTCGGGGGGCCTTGCCCTTCCCAACACCCCCACAGCCCTGGCGGGCTGTGAGTCCCGGCCCCCCTTTCCCCCGGCCCCGTCCCCACAAAGCACCGCCGGCAAAACCCCCATCCCCTGATGCCAGCAAACGTATAGATGATTAACTGTGCTGGACTACTTATGCGAATCGAATTTCGAATCACGATAAATCCAACGCAAACGGTCGCTGAGCGGTTAGGGGGGGACCTCAGAGAGGGTAATGAATCGGATCCGGGCAGGACGCCCGGCGAGAGCCGAACGCCGCCAATTCTAAGAATTGAGCGTCATGAGCGTCGA
>CAXGRO010000524.1:0-4420 GCA_964012055.1 uncultured bacterium | reverse complement strand
GAAGAAACACCTGGGTTCGAACCCACTCAAGGACACGAAACAGAAGAAACACCCGGATTTACAGTTCCTGACGGTGGAGAAGAAAGAGAAGAAGGGGAAGAAGAGGAAGAAGAGGAAGAACTCGACGATCTAGCTTATATGATCTCGATTGAGGATTTAGAGAAATATCTGGATATCACCATCTTGTCCGACGATCGCTTAAAGCTGGAGCGCCGCTGGAAACAGAAAATGCTTGAGCCCTGTATTAAACAATTGTTGGCAAAAGACCAGGACAATTATGCGCTCATCCCCCGCCTGCCGCGCTACTTAAAAGGCGGCCAACTGGTCACCACCACCGTGGTCAACTTATTGCGCGCCTACCCCCAATTTTTTGAAAATGTGCCGCAGGTCATCAAATACAAAACCGAAGCCTTCTTCTTGCAAGAAGTCCCAGAACTCGACTGGGCCTTCATCTCCTGCGAGGCCCTGTCCGAAACGCTCAACCAAAACTACATGCAGCAAGGTCAACGATTAAAAGAATACGGCCAACGCTACGGCGCCGGCCTGCGCCGCGTGCGACGCCGCAATTTGGTCGAAGCGCTCTACGACCTGATCATGGTGCAGCTCATTCACAAAGAAAATATGCTCACTCACAGCGTTGAGTTCACCGAATCCAAAGTGGGCCGCCAGAATTTTGCCTGTATCAACTACGGCGAGAACGGCATTCGCATCAACGATTTCGGTCGCCAGCAAACCCACCCCCAAATGGGTGTGGCCGCCGACTGGTAACGTTTTCTCACCCTATATGCGTCCGAAAACTGGGGAAACAATTATACCCCTCAAGCGCGATCTCTTCTCCAGCCCGCGCCCACGAAACCCCTAGTTCCGCAAACAACGCCGCCTGCGCAAAAGCCTCTTGTATTGCCTCAGTCATGCCGCTGACAACCACAATCCCCGTCATCTCCTCGAGCAAACACAAACGTTCGGGCAAGAGGTGAACAGCCGACGCCCCAAACCGGCCTCTGCCAATGCACGCATATAGCGGTGGGTCCGCGCATACCCGCCCATGCCCACCAGGGCGAATCTAGGTATATCCATCTTGTGAGCGGTGGCAAAATCCTTTGCAGGTCTCCTGCCACCGCACCTCCCCTATTTTACGCCGTTTATCTACCAATTCACTTGAAATTTAGTAGATTATTGTTTTTTTTACACTTGATTTATATTGACCCAAAGCCTTACGAGAATCGACCCAATGGATCCCAATCCCGCCCTCGACCCACCTGCCGTAGCGGCCCGCTCTGGCGTCACCTGGCGCTCGTTGTTGTCGGGCTCGCTGCTGGCCTTCTGCGTGAGCCTGGGCGCGCCCTACGGCAATATGGTGTTGCGCGGCTCGTACATGGCGCTCGATTTTAGCACCGCCGGCGCCATTTTCCTTTTCTTTATATTTGTTTTTGTCATCCACACCGGCCTGAGGCTGGTGCACCGCAACTTTGCCCTGCGCCGCGAAGAGTTGGTGGTCACCTACATCATGGCCATTGTCGGCTGTTCCATCCCCACCATGGGGCTCACCGAGTATCTGCTGCCCATCATCTCTGGCGGCATCTACTACGCCACCCCCGAAAACGAGTGGGACCAGCTCATCCACCCCCTGGTGCCCGATTGGATAGTACCGCAGGACTACGACGCCATCAAGTTCTTCTACGAGGGCTCACCGCGCGGTTACGACCTGCCCTGGCAGGCCTGGGTGCCGGCGTTGAGCGCCTGGCTGCCACTCATTCTCTGCATCTACTTCTCCATGATCTGCATCATGGTTTTCCTGCGGCGCCAGTGGATCGCGCGCGAGCGTCTCACCTTTCCGCTGGTGCAGGTGCCGCTAGCCATGATCGACGAAGAGGTGGACCACACTTCCGCGCTCAAACCCTTTTTTAAAAACCCGCTCATGTGGGCCGGCTTTGCCATTCCCTTTATCGTGGGCAATTTTAACGCCCTGCACAATTACTTCAATTTTATCCCCAGCGTGCAATTGAGCACCAGCATACCCCTCTTTCGCAACACTACCAATTGGATCATCGCCCTCAGCTTTCCCATGCTGGGCTTTTCCTACTTTGTCAATCTCGACATCGCCTTTGCCATCTGGTTTTTTAACTTTTTGGCCCGCATTCAGCAGGGCGCCTTCAGCATTATCGGCATCTCCAGCACCGAAAAACTCTACTACGCCGGCGGCTTCCCCATTCTGGCCCACCAGGGCATGGGGGCGATGATCGTGCTCGTCCTCTTGGGGTTGTGGACCGGCCGCGACCACTTCAAACAGATCGCCCGCAAAGCCTTCGGCCGCGCCCCCGATGTGGACGACAGCGACGAAATGCTCTCCTACCGCGTCGCCGTGTGGGGTTTTATCGCCAGCAATATCTTTATCGCCGGCTGGTTTTTTATGGCCGGCATGGCCCTGTGGGTGGTGCCCATCTATCTCTTTGCCATGTACCTGCTCTTTATCTCCATCACCCGCGTGGTAGCCGAAGGCGGCATTGCCGCGGCGCGGGCGCCGCTGATCGCCTCCGACTTTGTCACCTCGAGCCTGGGCAATACCATCCTCGGCCCCCACACCCTGGTGGCGCTGGGTTTCACCTACGTGTGGGCCGCCGACATTCGCACCTATGTGATGGCGTCTTGCGCCAACGGCCTCAAGCTGGCCGAAGAGCAGTTGCAGCGCCAGAAGCGCACCCTGTTCTTTGCCATCTTCTTGGCCATTCTGGTCAGCCTGGCCACCTCCATCGCCACCATTCTATACCTGAGCTATACCTACGGCGGCATCAACCTCAACGGCTGGTTTTTTGGCCCCACCGGGGGGCCGGCCTACCCCTTTAACTTCATCAGCGGCGAGATGAACAACCCCGACGGCCCCGATATAATCGGCTGGATTTCCACCGTCTCGGGCGGCGGCATCATGGCCCTGCTCATGCTGGCGCGCCAGCACCTGCTGTGGTGGCCCCTGCACCCGCTGGGCTTTGCGGTGAGCACCATCTCGATGACCAATTACATTTCGTTTAGCGTTTTTCTGGCCTGGCTCTTCAAGACCATCATCCTCAAATACGGCGGTCCGAGTTTATTCCAGCGCGCCCGGCCTTTCTTTTTGGGGCTGATACTGGGGCAGTTTGCCGTCGCCGGGCTGTGGCTGGTTATCGACTATTTTACGGGGATGACGGACAATAATATCTACTGGGTGTAAGCTTAAGGGACTTAAGCGAGGCAACCATCATTCAGATGTTTCAGAAGGCTTCCAAGGCTGATTCATAGATCCACATTTGGAGTACAGGCGGAGAACAATTCGGCACTAATAACGCCAAGCCCATCGAATTCCAATGCAAAACAGCCCCGACTTGCTCGCCGGTAACCGATACGATATTTTAAGTTTTTCAGGCTTCTGCCTGGGCAATAGCCCTCTTAGTCAAAAACCGTACCGTTTCCATTTTTCAGCTATTTAGGTCATATCCACGGACGCTCATACTTCTCAAAAGAGAGAACTTGAGATGGCAATAGCTGCCCTAGAAGAGCAGCGTGTTACGCTGGGAGACGCTGTAGTGGATGCCGCGCAAGCTGGCCTGAAAAGTGAGCTGAAAAAACTCGAGACGGTAAAAAAGCCCGGCCGTACCGGCGGCAACCGATCCGGACGCAATCTCCTTTCATACAAAGGGGACCACCGGGCTAATAGCGGTATGTGTGAGGGCGAAATAGACCATGCCGAGGTCAACGAATCCATTCGCCTGGCTGAAAAAGCCATCCTTTTCGGACAGCAGACCCGGCTTCGCTCCCGACGACTCATGGACGACGTTCGCCTCCCACGCGTAAAACCAGGGGACCGCCTGTCAAATTTCTTCTACGGAGCCGTGCGGCAATTGCCGGAAAGGATCCTGGATGCACTCTTAGCCAAGAAGGTTAGTGTAACGCTAGTGCGCGGGACAGATCTTCTTGTATTCCACAATACTCGAGAACACCAGGCATTCCATACTGGTCGCACTCGAAGGACGATCTACATACCCGAGCCTATCCTAGAGCAAGCCTATGAGATGGGCTACGACTATTGGGCCATCGCAGAAATCCTGATCCAGGAAAGCTGGCCCCTGCTAAATTACATCGTACTGTTCGAGTTTATCGAGCGCTGCCAAAACTTACTGCGCCAACGCTACACACTAAGTTATTCATACGTTCGAGACACTCTACACCAACTCAACAAACACATGCGGGACCTATCCAACGAATACGATGATCTAACAACCCGCTTAAAAAAGGGCGATGAGATTGCCCTCTTCTTTACCACATATAGCCCCGAGCTATTCGAACTGCGAAAGGAAATAATCGATCGAGATCCCTATGATGTAACTGATGCGATTTACGACAATGAAAGGGAACGTTTATACGGCCGCGCAAAACTCTCGGAGGTGGC
>CAXGRO010000523.1:0-4434 GCA_964012055.1 uncultured bacterium | reverse complement strand
GTCTTCGACCTTTTCCATCATCAGGTAGGACGGGTGGGTGTAGGAGGGGATGTAGATCACGCCCTTTTGGGGGTGGACGGCGGCGCCGGCCCAACTGGCCCCGCCGATGATGCCGGGCACGATGATGGTGCCCTTCTTTTCCAGGCTGGCCTGGGTCTGCACCGAGTAGAGCGGGCCGTAGCTGTAGTCCTCGATGATGGTCTTGGCCATCTGGCGCAGCATGGGCGTGAAGTCGATGAGGTCGTCCTCGGTCAGGCCCTGGCGGTCGAAGGCCTGGGGTTTGCTGGGAAAGGGTTGGGTGGGCGAAGATTTTTCGCCGGGGATGTCGGACTGCGGCACGGGCTTTTCGTCGATGGGCCAGATCGGCTCGCCGGTGACGCGGTTGAAGACAAAGCAGAAACCCTGCTTGGTGACCTGGGCGACGGCTTTGATTTTTGTGCCCCCGACTTCGATGTCGACGAGGTTGGGCGCGGCCGGCAGGTCGTAGTCCCACAGGCCGTGGTGGGCGATCTGAAAGTGCCAGACGCGCTCGCCGGTGGCGGCGTTGAGGCAGACGATGCTCTCGGCAAAGAGGTTGTCGCCGGGGCGCTCGCCGCCGTAGTAGTCGTTGGTGGGAGTGCTCACCGGCAGGTAGACGTAGTTGAGCTCGGGGTCGGCGCTCATCATGGTCCACACATTGGTGTTGCCAGTGTTTTTCCACGAGCCGTCCTCCCAGGTTTCGTTGCCAAAGTTGCCCTCCTGCGGGATCGTTTCAAAGACCCACTTTTGCTGACCGGTGCGCACGTCAAAGCCGCGCACGTCGCCGGGGGGCATAGTTTTTTCGGGCGGTTTGCCCAGGGCAAAGGCGTCGAGCACTACAGCGCCGACAACCGCCACGTCGCGGCAGATGACCGGCGGCGAGGTGACGGCGTAGAGTTCGCGTTGCACGGGCCGGCGCAGGCCCAGGGTCAGATCGACGCGGCCGTTTTCGCCAAAGCCGGCGATGGGTTTTCCGGTGTCGGCGTTGAGGGCGATGAGGTAGGCGTCGCCGGTGCCAAAGAGGATGCGGCGGTCGTCGCCGTCTTCCCAGTAGGCGACGCCGCGGTGCACAAAGCCGATGTTGGTCGGGGTACCGAAGCGCCAGGAGCCGGGGTCGTAGGTCCACACGGTCTGGCCGCTCAGGGCGTCGATGGCGGCGACCTGGTTGAGCGAGGTGCTGACGTAGAGGCGGTCGCCGACCTGCAGCGGGGTGCCTTCAAAGACCATGGTCCACATTTCGGGGTGGGCATTGAGGATGGACTGGTCGGCCGATGCCCAGCCCCAGGCGACTTCGAGTTGGGCGAAGTTGTGGGCGTCGATCTGTGAGAAGGGGGCGTATTTGGTGCTGGCGGCGGTGGCGCCGTAGGAGCGCCATTCGGCGTTTTGGGCGCCGAGCGGCGCGGCCAACAGGGCCAGGATGAGGAACAGGCGACCGGTCATGGGATTGTCTCCTCTGTAGGCATCGGTGGAAAATGGTGGGGGAAGTATACGACTCTTGGCGGAGTGAGCGCCAGTCTGATCTGAAGAGCGGCGGCAACTGGCTGCGCTCGTTCGGGCTAAGACGGCCAGGCTCGTTCGCAACGCGCGTAGATACCCCGCGCCGCGCCTCCTCTGGTATCCAGGGCCACGGCCAGGCGGTTGGTGCCGTGCCTGGATTCGAGGCGCAGCGACGTCGCATCCTGTGTTGCCGGACTACTGCCGGGGCCGCTAAAAACCTCTCGCCCATTCCACCACACCCTGACGGGGCCGTCGTAGCCGAGATGGACATCGACTAAATCCCACGGTCCCACCTCGATGTCTTTGACAAAATATACGAGTCCGCCGCGGCCGCCGATGACGTCGCCCGCGTCAATGAAGTTGTGGCCTGGCGTGTGCGGGGTGCCGTCTTCGGGTATGCGCACAGGACGGAACGGCAGAGAGCCTGCCCCGGGGTCCGGCGCGGTCGCCTCTTCCAGACCGCGATGGGCCTCCACCAGATCGCTGACCAGCATCTCGTCGATGAAATCGGCGCCGTACAGTACGTCGGCGACGTAGATATCGGGTTTGATCCACTGGTCCAGCTTGGGGTCCTCGTTGGCGATGGCGTTGCTGTAGAAACTGAGGGAAAAGCGATGTCTGTTGTTTGGGCGGCGGGCGACGCCCATGTAGGAGTTATCCGGGTGCGGGCCCGAGGGCAGGACGCAGATCAGAAAGCATTCGCCGTCGATGACCCTGAAGATGCCGGTGTGGGCGGCGTGGTCTTCCTCCGCGTGGATGCGGATGTCTATAGGGTCCCAACGTCCCGAGATGTAGACCTGGCCGTCGACGTTCCAGCAGGCGGGGCCGGTAATGCGGACGTCCAGCTGCTGCATGTCCCAGGTCTCGAAGGGGAATTGGCTGAAACACAGTTTGGGTTTCTTCAAGCCACTTTCGCAGCGCATTAGCATGGTCGCTGTGCCGTCGGACAGTATTTCGAGATAGCACTCGTTGGCCATGTCCTCCGGTGAATCGTTGACGGGGCGGACGTCGACCCAGTTGTGGCCGTCCTCACTCTCGAACCAGTGGACGCCAAAACGGTCGTGGGAGTAGTAGTAGCCCGCGCAGTAGTGCCTGCCCTGGTGCCAGGTGGGACGCCACAACACGTAGTTGTCAAAGTTCCCTTCATACGGTTCAAAGGGAGTCCAGTGATCGCCGTCTTCGCTGACGGCACAACCCGAGGCGCCCACAGAGTTGGCGACCCGTTCCACGTAAGCGGTGCAGTACAACCTGGTTCCGTCGGTGTAGAGATGGGCGTCGCGCGTGTCGCCGCGACCGCGCAATACCGCCACCGTATCCCAGGTGACGCCGGCATCGCGGCTGCGCTGGACGATGATGCGACTGCCGACATCGTGGTGGTGGATGTCGGCCTGGCGATAGCCTACAAAGAGGTCTCCCTTAAACCAGCAGGCGCCGGTGAAAGCGTTGTGGTGCCGGTCGTTGGTTATGCGCCGGGTGCTGAGAACCTTCATCTTATTTACTCCCCGATTGAAGTCGCCCTACTCGTGGAATCGTCTCCTCTGTGGGCATGGTTGGAAAATGGTGGGAGAAGTATACGACTTTTGGCGGGGCGGGCGCCAGTTTGATCTGAAAAGCGGGCATTGGGGGGCAAGCGCCCATGTCTATTGCGTTCAACGAAAGAGACGTAGCAAAAGCAAAATTGGCGTTCTTCTTAGAGTTGATAAAAAAATCTTGCGCAACTGGTCATAAATATCCATCCTACGAGCACGGTTGACTGAGAGACGGCGGCGTGCGATGAGCCGCGGTTCTTTTTAGCTATTCGAGCTTATGCGCCCGACAAAATACCTGTGTCTGCTTTTGCTGTGGCTGGCCGCTCCGCTGGCGGCCCAGAACCGCGTCCTCGACCTGGACGGCCAGGAGAGCTATGTGCATTTGCCCGGCCATATTTTTGACGGGCTGGAAGAAGCCACGGTGGAGGCGTGGGTCAAGTGGGAGGAATGGGGCTATTTTTCGCAGTGGTTCTCCTTTGGTACCGATGACCGGTGGAAAGCCATGGGCGTAAACCACTGGGGTCTTTTGCCTCTCCTTCAGTTTTTCATCTATAACGGTCCATATGAATTGCATCTGGTGCGTCTGGCTGTGGGCGAGTCGGTGGGCCAGTGGTATCATCTGACGGCGGTGTCGGGTGCGGGCGGCATGCGCTTTTATGTCAACGGCGTGCTGGTGGGAGATCACAGCTACGCGGGCTCTTTTGCGGCTATGGGTGGCAACCCGGACAACTATCTGGGCAAATCGAATTGGGAGGGCAATGCCTATTTTCACGGCCAACTCGACGAGGTGCGGGTGTGGTCGGTGTCGCGTAGCGGCGCCGAGATTGGCGCCGGCATGGCGCAGCGTTTGCGCGGCGACGAGGTGGGGCTGTGGAATTTTGATGCGGGCGATGCGCGAGACCAATCGGCCAATGGGCATACAGGTCAGATGCGGGGCCGAGCCCGCAGTGTGGCGGCGGCGGTGTCGCGACCGGCGGTGATAACGGGCCGGCTATTCGATGAATTCGGCGTGCCCTTGGTAGAAGCGGGTGTATATCTGAAACAAGACAGCACCGAGGTGTCGCGTGCGGTGTCCGATTTGCACGGGCGCTATCGACTGGCGGCCATGGCTGCGGGGACCTATGCGCTGGAGGTAGGGCTTGAAGCTGCGAGCTACCAATTGGCTTGGAGGCAGATAAGCGCAAGTAAAATTGAGGGGCCGGCGCCGCAGCAGGTGCGACTGCGGGCGGGTGAGGTAATGCAGCTTGACTTGCATGCGCCTTCGAGTCGGGTGGCGCACTGGTGGATTTCCCCGGTTTTGCCGGACACAATCTGAGCCGTATACTACGGCAGGAAGTGTCGCATGACCCAACGTAATAATTATACGGACGCATTTCGCCAGGAAGCCGTG
>CAXGRO010000522.1:0-4441 GCA_964012055.1 uncultured bacterium | reverse complement strand
CGACGAGGACGCGCGCCAACTCGACGTGGGGGCGCTGCAGGCGGCGCTGTACGACGACGGCGCCATCATCCTGGAACGCGCCGAAGAAATGCGCCAGATAGGCGACGCGGCCGGCGACGTCGAATTGGCGCGCGCCAGCAGTTAAAGCCCGGCCGCCGCGTCCCGGCTACTTATCACGCCACAAGGAGATTTTGTATGGACGAAACCCAATACCGCAAAGGCGTCGAGCAATTCGCCCAGATGGTTGGGCGCGACCACATCGACGCCCTGCGCCAGCGCTTTGCCCAACTGTCACCCGACTTTGAGCGCAGCGTCATGGGCTTTATCGGCGGCGAGGTGTGGAGCCGGCCCGGGCTCGATTTGCGCTACCCGCAGCTTGTACAGCATTGCCGTACTGGCCGCCCTGGGGTACGTCAACGCCCTCGAACTCAACGTGCGCATGGCGCTCAACAACGGCGCCACCAAAGAAGAAATCGTCGAGAGCTTTTTTCAGGTGGCCGCCTGGGACGGCTTGACCATGGCCGGCAAAGTGTTCCGCCAGATGGAGGAGGAAGATGGCGCAAAAAAATAAACTAGATGTACTCATCGTCGGCGGCAGCGGTTTTGTCAGCGGCACCCTGGCCGCCACCGCGCTGGCGCAGGGGCATAGGGTGTGGACCGTCACCCGCGGGCAGCGGCCCGTGCCCCAGGGAGCGCATGGCCTCATCGCCGACCGCAAAGACGCCCAACAATTTGCCGCCGCTATCGAACAAACAAACCAGCAGTGGGACCTGGTGGTCGATTGCATCGGCTACGACCCGGCCGATGCGCGCCAGGACCTGGCCGTCTTCGGCCGGCGGGCGCGCCACCTCGTCTTCATTTCTACCGACTTTGTCTTCGACCCGGCGCAGCGCCGCTTTCTCCAGAGCGAGGAAAGCGAACACTACGCCACAGAAGGCTACGGCGGCAACAAACGCCTATGCGAGTTGGAACTCCTAAACGGCGACGCCGGCGCCATGCAGTGGACCGTGCTGCGGCCCTGCCACATCTACGGGCCCGGCTCGCTGCTGGGCTGCTTGCCGCTGCACGGCCGCGACGCCGAGCTGCTCGACAAGATGAAAGCCGGCCAGCCCCTGCAATTGGTCGGCGGCGGCCACTTTCTGCAACAGCCCATCTTTGCCGCCGACCTGGCCGAGCTGGCGCTGAGCTGTTTTGGCCGGGCTTCGACCTACGGCGAAATTTTCTGCTGCGCCGGCCCCGACATCGTCGAATCGCACACCTACTACCGCATTGTCGCCGAGGTGTTCGGCATCGAAGTCCACATCGAGGAACTGCCCGTGGCGCAACACCTGGCCGACCACCCGCAGACGGCGCCTTTCCTCTGCCACCGCATTTACGATTTGGCAAAGTTGCGCGCCGCCGGTCTGGCCGTGCCGGCGACGCCGCTGAGCAAAGGTTTGCGGCAACATGTCGACCATTTACTGGCGCAATAAACTTCTAAAATCGTCCCGAAATGGCCGCCAAATAGAGGTTGCTTTTTTAATTCTTTAATGTAATTTTACACCTACAAGACAACCGGTTGTTGGCAGCCATTCTAATCCGCGTAGATCCTACCCCGGCCAAATGTAGATCCTACCCCCAAGTAGCATCCTACCTGCAAGCCCGAAGTAGCCCTACCCAAGTCGATTTGGAATGTTCTGTTGCAACAGAGAACCCAGGATAGAAGGGGGTGATTCGTCCATGGCAGATCGCGAAACAGGTACCGTCAAGTGGTTTAACGACTCCAAAGGCTTCGGTTTTATCGAACGCCAAGACGGCTCCGACGTTTTTGTGCACCACAGCGCCATCCGCGCCGAGGGATTTCGTTCCCTGCGCGAGGGGCAGCAGGTGGAGTTTGAAGTAGTCCAGGGCCAAAAAGGGCCGGCCGCCGACGGCGTAGTCCCCCTTTAGTAGTCACGCCCGCACGCCAGGCTATAAATTCAGGAAGGGCAATGTATGCAAGTATATTGCCCTTCTTCCATGTCGCCCCATCTTTGGCGAGGAAAGAAAAGATGACCGCAGACCCGCAAGCCATCCGCGAAATTGAACTCTACGGCTTCGCCCTCTTAGAAGGCGTGCTCGAGCCCGACCAGGTGGGGCCCATGCGCCAGGCCCTCATCCGCTGCGAGCAAGAAGTGGGCACCGACCACGCCCACCGCGGCACGGCGCGCCACGTGGCCAATTTACCCACCCTCGACCCTGTCTTTTTTAAATGCGTCGACCACCCCAAGGTGCTGCCGCTGCTCGAACACTTTCTCGGCGAGTCGCTCATTTTGGGCAGCCTCAACTCGCGCATCGTGCGCCCCGGCGACCCCGACCAGCAATTGCACAGCGACATCCCACAGGAAATGCTCAACATGGCCTCGCCGGTGATGATGAACACGGTGTGGCTGCTCGACGATTTTTCGGCGGCCAACGGCGGCACTCGCGTCGTGCCCGGCTCGCACAAAAGCGGCCTGGCCGCGCCCGCCGACGACTTTGAGGTCAAACACATCGTCCAGCCGCAAGCCGCGGCCGGCAGCGTGCTGGTGTTCAACGGCCAAACCTGGCACGCCGGCGGCGCCAACAACAGCACCGACAACCGTCACGCCCTCTTTGGCCACTACCGCAAGCGCATGCTGGTCTTTCAAGTCGACCCGCACGACGACTTTCCCGAAGAGTGGTTCGAGCAACTCAACGAGCGCCAGCGCCAGCTCATGCGCATGCACAAGGGACTGCACAGTCTGCACGCCGCCGACGCCCACTTCTAAGCAAGGAGGTTACCACATGATTCGCCTCGGCGTCATCGGCTACGGCAGCCGCATCCACGGCGTCATCCACCACAACCTGCACCGCCTCGACCCGCAGGTGCGCGTCGTCGGCGTCGTCGACCCCGACGAAAACGGGGTGCGCCAGCGCCTGGCCGAGTGCGACCGCGACGACGTGGTGTTCTACAAAGACCTCGACCACATGATGCGCCAGGGTAAAATAGACGCCCTGGCCATTGGCACGCGCTGCAACCTGCACACCCCCTACGCCGTCAAAGCGGCGCAATACGACGTGCCGCTCTACCTCGAAAAACCGGTGTCGGTTTCCATGCGCCAGGCCACAGCCTTAGAGCGCGCCTTTGCCAAAAGCAAATGCCAGGTGGTCGTCAGCTTTCCGCTGCGCGTCTCGCCGCTGTGCGAGCTGGCGCGCCAGTACATCCAGGAAGGCGCAGTCGGCCAACCCGTGCACATCGCCGTCAGCAATTACGTGCCCTACGGCACCACCTACTGGGAGGCCGGGTATCGCAACTTCGAAATCACCCAGGGACTCTTCTTGCAAAAGGCCACCCACGACTTCGACTATATGATGTACTTGATGAACGAGCCCATCGTGCGCATCTCGGCCATGGGCACCTACGGCCACGTCTTTGGCGGCGACAAGAAAGCAGACCTGTTCTGCTCGCAGTGCGACGAACAACTGACCTGCCTCGAAAGCCCGCAAAACCGCGCCGCCAACCAAACCGACGGCGCCAGAGGCGACCACCGCTGCCTCTTTGGCGTCGACTGCGGCTCGCCCCAAGAGGGCACGCTCAACGAAGACTGCTCCTCGGCCCTGGTCGAATTTGCCTCGGGCGCCCACGGCGTCTACACCCAGGTATTCTACGCCCGCCGCGACGCCGCCACCCGCGGCGCCACCGTCAGCGGCTACATGGGCACGGTGGGGTTCGACTGGTACACCAACGAGTTGCGCCGGGTGCGCCACCACGCCCCTTTTAGCGCCGTCGAGCGCGCCTCCGAGGGCGCCAGCCACTTTGGCGGCGACGACCAATTGGGCCTCAACTTTCTCGACGTGCTCAACGGCCGGGACGCCTCGCGCACGCCCATAGAAACGGGCATCCAGAGCGTTTACGCCTGTCTGGCCGCCAAAGAATCGGCCGAAAAAGGGCGCTTTGTCAAAGTGCGCCAGGTGGGGGGCTGAATGGACTTTACGCCCTGGACTGCTTTTGCTGATCTGGGCCTGATCGCCCTCCTTCTCCTGGGCGGCCAGCTCGTGCGCGCCCACGTCGTTGTGGTGCAGCGCCTCTTTTTGCCGGCCAATGTACTGGCCGGTCTGGCCGGTCTGGCCCTGGGGCCCAACGGCGCCGACTTGCTGCCCTTTTCAGCGGCCATCAGCAAATACCCCGGCATCCTCATCGCCTTCATCTTTGCCTCGCTGCCGTTCTCGTCGCAAACTTTCTCTTTTAAAGCCAGCCGCGGCCCCATCGGCGAGCTCTGCGCCTATTCCTGCCTCACCATCTTTATGCAATGGGGTTTGGGCCTGCTCTTTGCCCTGGCCCTGCTCACGCCGCTGTGGCCGGATCTGCACCCCGGCTTTGGCGCCATGCTGGTCAGCGGTTTTGTCGGCGGCCACGGCACCGCCGCCGCCATCGGCTCGGCCTTTGCGGCGCGCGGCTGGG
>CAXGRO010000521.1:0-4441 GCA_964012055.1 uncultured bacterium | reverse complement strand
CGAACCACCTCCCGAAGGCGAACCGGCGCCCAGCGCAGATGCGGGCGATAAGGGCGACGATGGACCGGTTGACGCCGACTTCGAAGTCGTCGACGACGACAAGAAATAGGGCGTATGGCCAAACGCGATTATTACGAAGTCCTGGGTCTGAGCAAAGGAGCCAGCGACGCCGATATTAAAAGTGCCTATCGCAAGCTGGCGCTGAAATACCATCCCGACCGGAACCAGGGGGATAAAGAAGCGGAGGAGAAGTTTAAAGAAGCTTCTGAAGCCTACGAGGTTCTCAGCGACGCGGACAAACGGGCGCGCTACGACCAATACGGTCACGCCGGTATGGAGGGGGCTTTTGGCGGTGGCGGTTTCAATTGGTCCGACTTCACGCACGCCGGCGACTTTGAGGACATCTTTGGAGACTTATTCGGCAGTTTTTTTGGCGGCGGGCGCACGCGGCGACGGCAGGCAGGGCCACCGCGCGGGCGCGATTTGCGCATTACCCTAGAATTGACACTGGAGGAGGTCGCCACCGGCGTCGACAAAAAAATCACCCTCAATCGCCTGCAGCGCTGCGAGGTGTGCGATGGTTCGGGTGCCGAACGCGGCTCCAAGCCCGAGGCGTGTGGCACTTGCGGCGGTGTCGGACAAGTGCAACAGGTGAGTCGTTCGTTCTTTGGGCAATCGGTTACGGTTACTGCCTGTCCCGCTTGTGAGGGGGTGGGCACGGTAATTCGCTCGTCGTGTCCCGAATGCCGCGGCCAGGGGCGCAACCGCGGCTCGACCACGCTGTCGGTCACCATACCTGCCGGCGTCAGTACAGATCAATACCTCACCTTGCGAGATCAAGGGGAAGTGGGGGCGCGTGGTGGACCGCCTGGCGATTGCATGGTAGTAATCAAAGAAAAGGAACACGACGAATTTGTACGCCAGGACAACGACGTGATTTATCTGTTGCCCGTTGGTTTTGCCCAGGCAACCCTGGGGGACGAATTAGAGGTGCCGACGCTGAGCGGCAAAAGCATGATGAAAATTCCGCCGGGGACCCAAACGGGCAAGGTTTTTCGCATGCGCGGCAAGGGCATTCCCGATGTCAATGGCCGCGGCGTGGGCGATCAGTTGGTGCAAGTCGTCTTGTGGACGCCAACCGATCTGAATCGCCAAGAGCGAGAGTTGTTTGAAGCCCTGGCCCAGGTAGAAAAGGAGCGCCTGGCCTCCAGGGATAAGGGGTTTTTCGATAAAATCCGCGAAGCCTTTGGCACTTAAAGCGCGGGGCCCAATCTTTTGAACATTCCCAGAACATTGCCCGAAGGCGGTCGTATTTTGCCGCAGGTGCGCAACGTTATTGCCGTGGCCAGTGCCAAAGGTGGCGTTGGCAAGTCGACCACTTGTGTCAATCTGGCGCTGACTTTGGCGGCGCAAGGGGCGCGGGTAGGGCTGTTGGACGCCGATATATACGGTCCGAGCTTGCCCTTGCTCATGGGCGTGCGGCAAGAGCCAGAGCTAACCGCCGACAATAAGGTGCGTCCCATTGTCAAAAACGGTGTGGCCTTGATGTCCATAGGTTTTGTGGCCGGGGAAGAGGCGCCGGTGATCTGGCGCGGCCCCCTGTTGGGACGGGCTTTGCAGCAGTTTCTTGAGCAGGTCGAATGGGAAGAGTTGGACTATCTGCTCATCGACTTGCCGCCGGGCACCGGCGATGTGCCTCTCACGCTAAGTCAGACGGTCGCTCTTTCGGGTATTGTCGTGGTCGCCACCCCACAGGAGGTGGCCTTGGAAGACGTGGAGCGGGGCATTGCCATGTTCGAGCACGTAGAAGTCGATATTTTGGGGCTGATAGAGAACATGAGCTATTTTAATTGTCCCCAATGCGGCAAACGCCACGAGGTTTTTGGCCACAGCGGCGGTCGCCGACTCGCCGAGCGTCTCGACATACCTTTTTTGGGGGAAATTCCCCTCGAAGAAGCGGTGCGCAGCGGCGGAGACCAAGGCAACCCCGTGGTTTTGTCGGCACCCCAAGCGGCCGAGAGCCAAATCTACGCACAAATTGCAGCCTCCATAGCGGCGCAAATTCGCGCTTTAGCCGAGGAGTAGGTCGTCCGCATGGCATCCAACTCTATGTCTGGTGCGCCCGAATTTATTCCCACCTCACTAACGCGTTTGGCGGCGTGGGCCCGCGAGCAGTCATTGACGCCCATGCCTTTGGGAACAGCGTGCTGTGCCGCCGAGATTATGGCTGTACAAGGCGCGCGTTTTGACCTGGAGCGCTTGGGGGTGGATGTGCTATATGCGCCGCCGCAGCAAGCAGACCTACTGTTGGTTTCTGGCCGCATCGCCGTCAAAATGGCGCCGGTGGTCAAGCGAGTCTACGAGTGTATTCCCGCACCTAAGTGGGCGGTGGCTTTGGGGGCTTGTGCGTGTTCGGGCGGAATGTTCGATACTTATAGCGTCGTGCAGGGGGTGGATCGCTTTATCCCAGTCGATGTGTACGTGCCCGGTTGTCCGCCGCGTCCCGAAGATATTATTGACGCCATACAATTATTGCAAAGTAAAATAGCAGGTGGAAACTGAGAGATGGGGATGGAGTCCATTGGGATCAATTGGGATAAAGGCGCTGGTCTCTGAGACCGGCGCCTTTTTTATCGACTATGTAGAAGTATTACAACTGGCTAGAAGAATAGGGCGTTTCGAATGTTCTGTGAATGATAGCTTCAATCGCCGCGGGGCCGGCCCGGTCGCTCGGCAGTGCTTTTTCTTGCCCGGCTCAGGGTGACGTCACTATCTTTGGGGAAATGGAAGAGGAGAGAGAGAATTGGCATTGCCTGCGATTGGCCATTCCGCAGACGCAGGCTGAGATGGTGGCGGCGCGCTGTTTTGAATTGGGCAGTTGCGGTCTTCAGGTTGAAGAAGAGAGTGAAACCGCCTACCTGACGGCGTATTTTGCTTCCGAGAGCGAGCTTTGCGGCATTTGCAGTGCATTGGAGGAAGAGTTCCGCCGCCTCGGTCTGGTGGAAGCGATGTTAGAAGTTGCGTCCGTAGAAGAACGGGATTGGGAGGTGGAATGGCGGCGGTTTTTTAAACCCGTGTGGGCCACGCCGCACATCGTCGTTCGGCCTTCGTGGATACCGGTTGAGACAACGGCGGCGCAAATAGACCTGGTCATTGATCCAAAGATGGCGTTTGGGACGGGGGGGCACGAATCGACCCAACTCTGTCTCGCGGCGTTAGAAAGAAAGGGCTGTGCCGATTTTTATTGCCTGGATCTTGGCACGGGCAGCGGAATTTTGGCTATTGCCGCCGCCAAATTGGGGGCGCGTCGCGTTCTTGGCCTCGACATCGATCCACAGGCCGTTGCGAACGCGCGCGAGAATATAGAACGCAACGGCGTAACAGCTACGTTGGTAGAGGTGCGCCAGGGGGGAGTTGAAGAAGTGGCAGGGCAGGTATTTGATCTAGTGTTGGCCAATATACAAAGCCATGTCCTGCGTCCGCTTTTGCCGCAGCTTAGAAGCCTGTTAAAAATGCCGGGACAAATCGTGTTTTCGGGATTGTTGGAACGCGAAGAAAATGCCTTTTGTCAGTGGGCGGAAGAAGCCGGTCTAATTATTGAAGAAGTGTTGGCCAAGGGGGAGTGGATTGCCGTAGTGGCTGCGAGGTCGGCTTAAATGCCGGCTTTCTTGCTGCGTCCAGAAGACGTGGACGGCGAATTGGCCGTTTTGCGCGGCGACGAAGCACACCACGTCCGGGTGCGGCGCTATAAGGTGGGGGACGAAATTGACGCCATCGACGGCAGCGGTTGTGGGTACACTATGCGCATTGTCACAATGGGGGCGGGGCAGGTGCAGGGACAGATTTTAACTCGTCGCCCCGAATGTGGCGAAAGCCCGGTACAACTCACCCTAGCTCCAGCTTTGATAAAAGGCCAGCGCTTTGATTTTGTGGTTGAGAAGGCGACCGAAGTGGGCGTGCGACGTGTTGCGCCGCTGCTCACCGAATTTGGTGTCGTGCGCTACGGGAGCGGCAATAAAGAGGCGCGCTGGCAGCGTTTGATAGAGGCGGCGGCCAAACAGTGTGGTCGCTCGCGCTTGCCTATGCTCAGCGTCCCCGCGGCCTTAGACGTTTGCATTGCTGCATTGCGTGCAGAAACGGACGTCCTTTTGATGGCCGATCCAGAAGATGCAGAGATCGATTTGCGCGTTTTTATGCAGGAGCAAATGCCCCGGCGCGTGGGGTTGTTGATTGGGCCAGAAGGAGGGTTTTCGCCGACCGAGCGCGCCTTGGCGCGAACCGCTGCAGTGCCCTCCTTTAGCTGGGGGCAACGCATATTGCGCGCCGATACGGCCAGTGTTGCGTTAGCCACATTGGTTTTGTACGAAGCCGAAAGGGCTTTGATCGTCTAAGAAGCCGTCTTAAAATTGCGCGTTCTTCGCGCGTCTTTTGAGTAAGAGAT
>CAXGRO010000520.1:0-4444 GCA_964012055.1 uncultured bacterium | reverse complement strand
CGGATTTTTGTAAGGTTGAAATTCGTAAGTGATTATTTACCAACAAGTTACAAATCTCAATATCCATTTATCTAAGCCGTTATTTATCAATAATTTACAAAAAGTGTCCACAGTATTGCTATATACCATTTACCATTTTTCAATTTTATGAGGAGAACAAAAATAATGGCCCATTTTTTACATACCCGAGTTCGCGTGAGCGATCTCGACCGATCGATTTCCTGGTATGAAAAACATTTGGGGTTTGTGGTAAAAAGTCGAAGCGACGCGTCCCCAGCAGGCAACCACATTGCTCATCTCGAGTTACCTGGCAATGAACACACTTTTGAACTAACCTGGTCCGCCGATTATCAATTAAAGGTTCCCGAAGATCTCATGCACATCGCCATTGGCGTACCAGATTTAATCGCATTCTGTGATAAATTGGAAAACGACGGTATTGAAATCTGGCCCAGCGAATGGCGGACAGAGTTTGTCAGCGGGCATAAAATGGCCTTTATAGACGATCCAGATGGCTATGAAATTGAATTACTTGAAAGACAATAATCATTTATTTACAAGTGTTTAGAAATAACAACCCCTACTGTCTTATCTAAGATATTCATTTTTTTGTTTTTTAACTCAAGTTAATTTATAGATTGCCGATACACTTAGTATTAAGTAATATTATTTAAACCTTTAAGACAAGGAGGTCTTAAATCCATGGCAATGCGAAAAGCTAAGTTGATCAGCATTGAGGAGGCCGCTAGGCTCTTCGGAAAATCTGTGCATCAGATGCGACAATACAAATCAAAAGGATTACTTAAAGTTGCCGATTGCATTGGCAATAAAGATCTTTTTGATATGGCCGAAGTAATACTGCTAAAGCATCTCATTCACGAACTTCGCGTATCAGAAGGTCTTTCTCTTACTCAGATTTCCCGCAGGCTCGACCAAATGATGGGCCGAGCGGCTTGAATCAAAGAAGGCTAGGCCTCCCCTCCTGACCTCTGCCTCAAGTTCCTCTATCCGAAAAAGAAAAAACCAGGTTCCTCACTATGGCGGGAACCTGGTTTTTATTTTATACGGTCGCAGGCCTCATTTACAATTCCCAATATTTCTTTGCAGAGCCTTCTCACCCAAAGGGGTAGGCGTTCCGCCTTGTCGGGATGAAAAAGCGCGGCAAATTGTCGACGCAGTTGTCCGATCTCGTCTTCTGTAAATGGCCGATTTATTCCCAAGATTTGTTCCGCTGACAGATGGCGCAAAGTTTGTAAATCGATGGGGGTCCCACTATCCCCATGGGATTTGGCCTCCACTAAACGTTGCGCCATCTGATGTAATCGTTGATCCAGTTTAACATACTCCCGCCGCAGGACCTCTAATTCCCTCTCACCCTCTGTAGCTTGGCGATCTAATTTAATTCTGCGGCTGCGCTCCTGGCGTAATTTTTCACCATTTTCGCGTTCCTCACCGAGCTTGCGTTTTACCTGGTTCATCTCTTTTTCCAGGTTTTGGGCACGCCTGTGGGCCCTATTTGCTCTGTCTTCTGCAAATTCTAGATCTTCTTTGAGCCCTTCTATCTGCTTTTTCTGCTCTTCTATGCGGTCGCGCTGGCGTTCTAGCTCCTCGCCGAACAGTCCGCCGCCAGAAGTAGACGCCCTAATATCCAATGGTATCTGCTGATCTAGTTGGAGCATAAATTTATCAAAAAGCCGAACACTTTCAGATGCCGCATAATTTTCTTCGCTAGTTCTCCCCTTGGCGCAATCGCCTATCCAAGACCAGTGTTTCTTATAGCGCGAAGCCAACAACTCCACCCAGGCATTCCGGTACTCGGGTGCGTTCTCGGCGTGAAGTATTTGGCGATAAATGGCAAGGCGCGGGGGGGAATTATTGACTATAACGAGGTCTACGACGGGACCGCTCAACTGAGACCTCTGAGAAGCCAGGCGCTCACAAGCAGCAATCTCACAGGCCATGGCGCGTTCTTCCAAAGAGTATAGGCGACCATCGTCCAAAAGGATTTTGCCAATCCAGTGGTACAACTCTCCCAATCCCTGGCGATTCTTAACCCGTTTGCCATAGTCTAGATAGCGGCGCAGCGAACGCAAACTTTGCGCCTCGAATAATTGCTGAAAACGTAGAATATCTTCCGGTGTAATGTCGTCGCTCCCGCCCGCTTTATAGATCCTCTTTGGCCGTGTCGCGAGCAAATTGAGGAAGGATAGATACGATAAAATCTCGCGCTGTCCTCCCCCCGACTAAATCGTGATTGTGTCGCATGCGCCACACCTTAAAGGCAGCCAACAACTCACTCTCATCAATATCTATGCCGGCGCGCTCGGCGTAGGAGACAACCATGCGCTCGTATTCCCTTTTATTGGGCATATCTATAAATATCTTTAAGCCAAAACGGTCGTCTAGGGCGCGCTGTTCATCCAGTCGCTCTTTTTGCTGAGGATCGTAAAAATTGGGACGAATCCCTTGATTGACCCAATTGGATTGATTATCGCCCTCTTCGCCATCCATTTGTAAACGCCCCAATCCCTGGAGTCTCTCGCCTTCTCGGTCAACCAGATCTTTGTAATTTGAAGTTGCGTAGAATATCAAATTGGGCGGAATTTGCTCCAAACCGCCATCTAATATTCGCGCCAGTTGGCGAAAACCGGGATCGCGTCGGTCCATGGAAATATTGTCTAAAACGCCTATAAAATACTCCGGTCTCAGGCGCACCATGGCAAAAATTTGATCTATATGATTATATGCAGCCGGTACAATCTCAATTCCGCGCAACCCCTCCGCATAATAGCGACCGATCAAGCTGCGAATCAAGGTAGATTTCCCCCCCCCTCTCGGCCCCCATATTAACGCATTATTGGCCGGATATCCGCGCATTAAATTAAGTGTATTTTCTTCAATTATGCGCACTCGCTGCTCGTTGCCTTCCAGCCATTCGAATGGAAAATGAGCGAAGTGCTTTATTGGAATTAGTTCAACGTTTAAAGGTGAGCTTCCAAGGCGAAATGCGGGACAAGCGCGGAAAATACCATGCTTATGTTTGTAAACAAAGGTGGCGATATCTCCAACTGCCATCCCCCAATCTGACATTTTAATTAGCAAATTGTACAGCGCCTCAATGTCATCCTGCACACACCAGGGATGGGAACTGCCCTCGTTGGGGACTTGTTTATCGCCGTTTTCGACAAAACTTACATCTTGGCCAAATTCTTTGAGCCATTGTTCGACTTCCATTGATGCTAATTGCTGGAGAATGCGCAAATCCAAACGCATTGCTATCACAAAAGCCGTAGGAACGCGGTCTAACTCATCTATTTCGCACCGTTTTAAAAATTCGTGGTTATCTTCCAACAAAGCCTGTACTACCCAGGCTCGCCAGGCGCCATTTAACCCCTCCCTCTGCCATGCCCAATGATATAATTTGAGATAATTTTGTCCTGCCCGCTGCGCCATTTTAGCCGGCGATTGCCCCGCCCTAACCGCTTTGGTCCCCGACAATAGATCGGTCAATAAACCATTGATCAGGCTTCCGCATTCGCCGGCAAAGACACCACAAAAATGCGACAATTGCTCATCTGCAGCCGCCATGACCTGATCGATTTTCTGCCCTATTTGCTGGGCCCGCGTTTGCTCCATCCGCAGCGTCCCCTACACCGCCCTCCAGATTCCGTCTCTGGCATCTTTCTCTACAAAGCACTTGGCCCCGCGCCGCATCTGAGCAACCAATTCTCCCGTATCTGGATCGCGTTGCGCTATGACAAAACGCTCCGGATCTTCCTCGTCGGGCATAATCTTATAAGGCACCCTGCGATAATTTCCGGCTACGCGCATCTCCACTCGACCGATGAAAACTCCAAGGGTTTTTTCCTCTTCGGTGAGGTCGTCCTCCACGCCGTCCCCATCGTCATCCTGCGCCCCGTTCTGAACCTTTGCGACTTCTTCTGATTTTTGGTGTTGGGCTTCAACTTCAGCGCGGCGTTCTTCCAATATTTTCTGTTCGATCGCGTCGATCATCTCGGCGCCCCGCTGTTTTATTTCGTTGGTCTCATCCGTCGACATATCTGGAAACATGCGGCGAAGACGGCGGTTCATAAAATTTTCTGCCTGGTGTCGAGCCTCTTTCAAGTCCGAGTTTGAACGATAGAATTCTTCAATGCTCTGGTTAATGCGCAGCATGCGCAACTCTTTGCGGAAGGGCGTGCGTTTGACCACGTGGTCTACCAGAGCGATAAAACAGCGGATATCAGCCGCCGGCCGCACCCGCACTTCTGCTTCCGGCGAGTTGAGACGATTAGATAGGTCCTCGCCTTTGAGAAAGCGCAACTCTTCGACAAAATCTTCCTCGATAGTCGCATTGCCAATGCGTTCGAGATTGGGAATCAATAATGACATAGGAGGGATGCCGTAGTTTGCCCTGTCGACGCCGACTCTGCTGGTTGAGCGC
>CAXGRO010000519.1:0-4477 GCA_964012055.1 uncultured bacterium | reverse complement strand
TTTGGGGGACCTCGACGCTTATTCTCGCAGCTCATTCATGGGCTGCGAGAATGAGCGTCGAGGTCCCCCAAAACCGCTCAGCGGACGTCTACCTAGAAGTCACGTTGGGTTGTAGAATTGGTCGTCAAATCACTGCGAGTTGCTTTGTGTTTGCCTGCGGGTTATGATATTTGCTGCGGCTACAAGGAAAACAGGCTGTTGTGTTTTCTTGTCGAAGGTCGCGGTGGAGGTTTGTCGCAACTTGCTCCAGGAGGTGAGAAATGGAAAAGAAGAGAAGGGTTGGCGTTTACCTTTCGGCCTCGGTGGTGTTGAATAATCCCGACTACGTCGAGGTGTTGCGCGATGAGATTGGCCTCAATATGGCGGTGCTGGGGTATGGGGGACAGGTCTCCGAGGAGGTGCGCGGCAAGAGTCCGTTTGACGGCGTGCCGCTCTCGGATGAATGTTTGCTGGGGCTTTTGGCCCGGGACCTAGACGGCGAGCCGCTGGACCCGCGGGAATACGATGTGGCGCGGGCTGGGGTGGGGCCGAGCGCGGGGGCGGGTGGCGACGACCAGATTTTAAACCGCGCCATTGAGGTGCTACGGGGCGCCGGGGTGGAGATATGGCTGGGCTTGGGATCGTGGACCGGGGCGAGTTTGATGTACTGTCCCAGCAAAGATCGGGTCAACGATTGGTACGAGGCGCTGTATGTGCACTGCGCCACCCAGTACGATGTAGACGGATTGGATATCAGTCACGCGCGATTTCCCAAATGCGCCGAGGCGCGCGGCGTACAAGCTTGCACCTGCGACGACTGCGCTGGTGCTGCGGCCGCCATGGGGTACGATATGGGGGAGATGAAGGCGGCGCTGCGCCACGCCGTGGAGTGCTGGCGCGCCGCCGACCCCGGCCTGCTGGCTGCAGTGGGCGGCGCCGGCCTGGGGGCTTTTGACGTGCTGCAGTGGCTGGGCATGCGTCCGGGCGTGAACGATTGGCTGCGCTTTAGGGCACAATTGCTGAGTGAGAAAATGGCGGGACTTCACCGCGCCGTACACGCGGCGGCCGGCGCCGATTTTATTTTTGGCTGCGACACCCATCCGGCGTCGCTGGCGCCTTTGGTGGGCAACGACCACAGTGCCTGGGCTGAGTTTTCCGACTATGCCAGTCCGCTGGTGTCGCACATCGACAGTTTTATCACCCACAGTTTTATCGCCTGGGTGCCGCTGCTGCAGCAGGCCAATCCGGGCCTGAGCGAAGAAGACGTTTTACAGGTGCTCTATCGCGTTTTGGGCTACGACGGCATGGGCATGCCCCAAACGCTGGCCGGCTACCAACTCGAGCGGCCGGAACGGCTGGCCCACATTTTGCCGCTGGAGGAGTTGGTCTTGCGCGATCTGCGCAAGGCGCGCTTGCTCTTGCCGCCGCAGTTGCCATCTTATCCGATCATCCACGGCAGCGGCTGGCCGCGCGCGGCGATCGATGCGATTTTGCAGGGCAGCGATGCGGCCGGGCACGACGGGGTGGTATGGCAGGGCACCGACGAGTTGGTGGATTATCGGCTGAAGTGACTGCTAGTCTACCTCGCCAAAATCGCTCTGTTGTTGGGGGGGGAACTTTGGCGGCTACTTAGGCCTGGACGCGGCCGTCGGCGCTGGCAAAGGGGTGGGCGTAATACTTGGGTTTGCCGCCCACAAAGAGGATGCCCGGATCGGTCTTGCGGTGGTTGAGGCGAATCACGTCGCCGGCGCGCAAATCGTCCACTTCGGCCAGCGAGAGGCGGGTGCGGCCCAATTCCAATACAGTGGGTACCTGCACGGGGCCCAACACGGCGCGGTTGTGGCGCATCACTTCTTCGCGGTCGAGCCGCGGGGGGCGCACATCATTATTTTTCCGCCGCGTCCAAAACGCAGCGGAAACCAATGTTGTCGCGGCGGTGGTTTTCAACCACGCCCGTGCGGTGCGTGGTGTGTATGCCGGCGCGCGTTTCCTGGTAGTCGCCGCCGCGCACCGAGCGCTCACGCCCACCCTCCATGCCCTGGAGGTTGACTGCCGGGCTGATATTGTAATACGCCTCGTCGTAGCAGTCGCTGCACCACTCGTAGACGTTGCCGGCCATGTCCCACACGCCGTAGGGACTGCGGCCGTCGGGAAATTCGTCCACCGGCGCGGTGGTGCCGTAGAAATTGGTGGAGTTGCAGCGTTCGCCTTCGACAAAACGCGCGCCCCACGGGCAGGGCCGCTGGTCCTGGCCGCGCGCCGCCTTCTCCCACTCGGCTTCGGTGGGCAAGCGCTTGCCGGCTCATTCGGCATAGGCGCGGGCGTCGTACCACGAAACGTTGGTGACGGGGTGGTGGGCCGCATCGGCCGGGTAGGTGCCCTGGGACCAGTGGTGCGGCAGCACGCCGTAGCCGGTGGCTTCGACAAACTCGCGGTAGTTCTGGTTGGTCACGGGAAAGAGATCGATAAAATAATCGGGTAGGTCGACCTAGTGCGCCGGCCGCTCGTTGACGGGGCTGCCCTCCTCACTTCCCCCCATGATAAAGGGGCCGGCGGCAATGTAGACCATGGCGCGCTCGTCGAGCGGCGAGTTAAACTGCGGCGCCGCGCCCACTGACTGCGGCCCTTGCTGTGCAGACATTTGCAGGTCGATTGCGGGGGTGGGCGGATTGGTAATGCGGGTCAGACGGCAAGCCGTAGCATCCATCACCACGACAATCTCGCCCTCGACGAAGGGCTGGCCGTTTATTTGTACGGCGCAGGCTTCATCGACCCATTTGTCTAGCTTGACCACATCTCCGAGCTGGAGTTTTTGCACCTGTGCCAGGGAGAGGTCGGCGCACCCCAGTTCGACAGTGAGACGCAGGCAAATATCGCCCAAGTGGTCCAGGTTGTCGCGTTGGCGCGCTACTTCCCGACGGGCCTGTTCGACAGCAGCACTGTCATTGGTCATAATTCCCTCCTAATCCTGCGCCGAGCCGCTGATCTGGGTGAGGCGAACGCCAAAGTGCTCGCCCATGGTGACCACCTGGCCGCGGCCAAAGAGCTTGCCGTTGAGCTGCACTTCGACGGGCTGGTCGACGAGGCGGTCGAGTTCAATCAGCGATTGCTCCCCCAATTCGAGCAGATCTTGCAGTTCCATGTCGGCGTGTCCTAGGGCCACCGACATGGTCATGTGGGTGTCTTGCAGTCGATCCAGGTTGGTCTGGGCAGATGTAGACATACTTATTCCTTTCTCAGATACTGGTCGTGCGTCCAGTGCGCGCAGCTTGGTAGGCAACGCACAGAATTTCAACTATGTGCACGGCCGTCTCTCCCGTTATCTCCGCCTTACCATGCCCCAGCGCACAGTCGATAAAGTTGCCCACCGGCGTAGGCGGTTGGGGCAAGTCGTTTTCGTGCACCTGCTCGCTGTCCCCCCCCGCTTCAATGGCAATGCGCCCGGGAAACCCGCGCATCGCCGCCGTGCCTTTGGAGCCGTAGTAGAGGCTGTGCTGGCGCTTGTCGCGGACGTCGCTGTCGGCAATATTGCTCAGGGTGGCCAGCGCACCATTGCTGAGCAAGAGCGTCAGCGCCGCCCGCACGTCCCATTCGGCGTCGTCCATTTGCGCCGTGACTTCCACCACTTGCAGCCCCGTACACCAGAGCAATTCGCACAGCAAGTGCGACCCCCCGTCGACCAAAAACCCCCCGCCGTTTTGCGCCGGGTCTTGGCGAAAGAGCGTGGGCGGCACCACGCCGGGCATGTCGCCGGGCATTTCCTCCAGCCCCAGCACCGCCTTGGCGTTGCCCACCCAGTGAATCTGCGCCGCTTCTATTTCCCCCAACCGCCCCCCCTGAATTTGTTCCCTCAAATAGCGGCAATGGCTCCAATAGGGCGGGTTTTGCGCCACGGTGAGCGCGAGATTTTCGGCGGCCGCTCGTTCGACCAATTCGCGCCCCTGGGCCGGGTCGATGGTGATGGGTTTTTCCAACAGTACGTGCAGGCCGTTTTCCAACGCCGCGCGGGTATGTTCGTAGTGCAGGTGGTGCGGCGAGCAGACGAGCACGGCGTCGACGTTGCCGCTGTGGACGAGGTCGAGATAGTCGGTGTAGGTGTGTTCAACCTTAAACTCGGCGGCCATGCGCTGCAATTGGTCGGCGTCGCGGCGGCACAGGGCGGTGAGGGCGGCCTGGGGGTGGGCCAGGATGTCGGGGCAGTGGCGGCGCGAGGCAAACCAGCCGGCGCCGATGACGCCGATGCGCACGGGGGGCATAGGGAGGCTCCGTGGTTGGGTAGTATTGGGTTGAGGTGGGTATGATACGAAAAAAATAGAGAGGGTTACAAGAGGAATATGTACTGGGGTTGGTTCTGGTAGGGACGGTCCGGTAGGGGAGGGTCCCTCGCTCATTCTCGCCCGGCTTCCTGCCGGGCTCCGAGGTCAAAGGCCCGGTCCGCAGGACAGCGGACCGGGCCTTTGAAATCCGCTCTGGGACCCTCCCCTACCGGACCTTCGCC
>CAXGRO010000518.1:0-4480 GCA_964012055.1 uncultured bacterium | reverse complement strand
GGTAGACGTCGACCAGCTTGGCGGTGAAATCGGTGTCGAGGGCCGAGGACGACACCCATAGATGCACTTTTACCTGCCCCGTGATTTCGGTATCTGCGGCGAGCGGCTCGCTGGCGAAGACCAGCACGTCGTCGCGCTCCGAGAGCTTGCGCCCGGCGGCGTGGTCGCCTGAAAACCAATCGCGCTGGCGCTGGTCGAGTGGCCCCCACGGCACGATCTGCCGGCCCTGGCCGCCGTAGAAGGCGGCGCGCGTCCCGAAGGGGGGAACCTGGTCCCAGCCGCCGGCCGGTGCGTCGATTTCGGCCAGGTGCGCCATGCTGCCGCCGGCGGTAGGTACGGGGTGGTCGGGGTCGTGCCGATACGTGAGGGTGTTCGCCGCGCCCGGCTGGTCGGCCAACCCGCCGTCGGCGGTCAGGTAGAGGCTGCGATATTGGGTGCGGGCGATGGGCCATTCCCATTCGCCGCGCCAGCGCCCGCCGTGGTCGAGCAAGCCGTTGGCGGTGCGGCGCCCGCTGCCCCCGCCCATTGCGAAGATCTCCACCGGTGCGTCCTTCTCAACGCCGTTGTCTTGGTCCAGCAACCAGCGGTCGAACCACCGCTTGCGCAATTCGTGGTGCGCCGGATAGCCGAGCATGGCGTTGGGACCAAAGTCGACTTCGCCCAGCGCGGTGGTGCGCTGGCGCATGGTGCCGTGGCTCCAGGGTCCGATGATTAATCTCACGGTGCTGCCCATGCGCGCTTTCATTGCCTCGAAGTAACCGGTGCAGGCGTCGACGAAGGGGTCGTACCAGCCGCCGGTGATCAGGCAGGGGATGTCGGCGTGGCGGTCCCAGTAGGGCGTTTGGTCGTTGCACTCCAGCGCCCACCACTCGTCGTATTCGCCGCGGTGGTAATAATTGAACAGCGTCTCCTCCAGGTGCGGGGCGACCGACAGCGGGACCTGGCCGCGTTTGAACGGCATGCGCTGCAGCCATTGGCGCGCCTCGTGCAAGCCGCCGCGGGCTAGCTGCCGAATCGCCTGGGGGTCGTCGCGGATTTCCTGGGCGTCGAGCGCGTGGTTGTAGATGGCGGTGTACATGTGCAGGGCCATAGCGCCGCCCTCGCGGGCTTCGTGCAAATAGATATTGGTCGGCCCCTGCTCGGGGCAAATGGCCGCCAGGTGCGGCGGGCGGTGCAGGGCGGCCTGGGTCTGGACGATGGCGCGGTGCGAACTGCCCATCATGCTAACTTTGCCGTTGCACCAATCCTGTGCGGCGATCCACTCGACGGTATCGTAGCCGTCGTCGCCCTCCCAGGGGTTGCAGGTGTGATAGTAGCGGCCGTCGCCCTCGGACTGATAGCGCGAGCGGATGTCTTGGATGATAAAGACGTAGCCCCTGTGCGCGTACCAGTCGGGGACGCCGTCCCACTCGGAAAAGGTCTTGTTGTAGGAGGTGCGGACCAGGATTGCCGGCCAGGGTCCTGCGGCGTCGGCGGGCGAGTAGATATCGGTGGCCAGCCGCACGCCGTCGCGCATGGGGACCAAAACATCGGATTCGAGGTGGACGGAGTAGGTCATGGCGAGTCTGGCGATTTGTCACGTGCAAAAGTGCCACTGGGCAGCGGCCGGCAGACTCAGATCTAGCAGGTTAACCGAGCCAGAAATCTGAGAAAACTATTCAATGGCATCCACGATCGCATTAAAGGTGGCACTGGGCCGCATAGCCTTTGAAGTTTTTTCTTGATCAGGTTTGTAATAACCTCCGATGTCCATGGGAACTCCTTGAGCCGCATTCAACTCCTCAATGATCTTAGTTTCATTGTCTGTGAGTTCTTGTGCGACTTTCTTAAATCGAGTTTGCAACTCCCCATCGTTGCTTTGCTCTGCAAGGGCCTGTGCCCAATACAAAGCGAGGTAAAAGTGGCTCCCCCGGTTATCCAATTCGTTCACCTTTCGGGAAGGGGATTTTCCATTTTCCAAAAATTTCCCGATCGCCTGATCTAATGTGTCTGCTAACAATTGAGCTTTCTCATTGCTGAAGGCATTACTGATGAGCTCCAAGGAGGGCACTATGGCACAAAATTCTCCTAGAGAGTCCCATCTCAAATGACCTTCTTCAAGAAATTGCTGGACGTGTTTGGGGGCCGATCCTCCCGCTCCTGTTTCAAACAAGCCCCCTCCATTCATCAAAGGCACAATGGACAGCATTTTGGCACTTGTGCCCAACTCAAGAATAGGAAACAGATCTGTCAGATAATCTCGCAAAACATTTCCAGTGACAGCAATGGTGTCTTCTTCTTTTCTAATTTTTTCAACGGAATATTTCATGGCGTCCACAGGAGGCATGATATGGATGTCCAAGCCCTGCGTGTCGTGGTTGGGCAAATATTGATTCACTTTCGCAAGAATCTCGGCATCGTGCCCGCGGTTTTCATCTAACCAAAAAACGGCAGAAGCGCCACTGGCCTTGGCTCGGTTGACTGCCAACTTCACCCAATCCTGAATAGGGGCGTCTTTGGTTTGGCACATTCTAAAGATATCGCCTTCCTCTACTTCTTGTTCAAGCAGGGTTGTTCCCGAAAATTCCACCACGCGAATGGTCCCATTGGCAGGTGCCTCGAACGTTTTATCATGAGAACCATACTCCTCTGCTTTTTGCGCCATCAAGCCGACGTTGGAAACACTGCCCATGGTGGCGGGATCGAAAGCTCCATGTTTTTGGCAATCTTCAATAATTGCCTGATACATTCTTGCGTAACTCCGATCTGGAATGACCGCAATGGTGTCGTGAAGCTCATTGTCCGGTCCCCACATTTTTCCCCCGTCTCGGACAACCACGGGCATTGAAGCATCGATGATCACGTCACTAGGAACATGTAGGTTGGTGATGCCTCTCCCCGAATCAACCATCGCCAGCTCTGGACGGGTTTGATAAACCGCTTGAATGTCTGCTTCAATCTCCGTCCTTTGTGCTTCCGGAAGGCTTTGGATTTTTGTGTAAAGTTCTCCCAAGCCGTTATTGGCATTCACTCCCAATTCTTTCATGAGGGAAGCGTGCTTTTCAAATACATCTTTAAAGAAAGTCGAAACACAATGTCCAAACAGAATCGGATCTGAAACCTTCATCATGGTTGCTTTGAGGTGTAAGGATAACAGCACCTGTTCCTTTTTAGCACTTTCCATCTGCTCTGCATAGAATTGGCGCAGCGTCCGCACATTCATCACCGCAGTGTCAATCACCTCTCCTTCTAGGAGTGCAGTTTCTTCTTTGAGGACGGTCGCGGTTCCATCGCCGGCAACAAACTCAATCCTCACATCCCCTGCTTTCTGGACGGTTGTTGATTTTTCACTGCCGTAAAAATCCCCACCCGTCATATGGGCCACCCGTGTTTTGGATTTTTCCGGCCAATCCTGCATCATCTTGTGAGGATTCTTTTGCCCAAATTGTTTGACAGAAGCTGCAGCCCTTCGATCTGAATTTCCTTCTCTCAATACAGGATTGACGGCACTTCCCAAAACCTTGGCAAATCTTTCTTGAAGTTCTTTTTCATCGTCTGTTTTTGGCTCATCAGGATAATCGGGGATGTTGTATCCTTTTTCCTGTAGTTCTTTTATGGCTGCTTTCAGTTGTGGAATAGATGCACTAATGTTGGGCAACTTGATGATGTTGGTTCCAGGCAATTTTGCCAGTTCTCCCAATTCCGTCAGGTAATCGGGGATTCTTTGGCTCTCTGTTAAATTTTCTGGAAAGTTTGCAATGATTCGGCCCGAAAGCGAGATATCCTTTGTTTCCAAAGTGATCCCTGATCCTTTTGTGAATGCTTGGAGGATCGGAAGAAGAGAATAGGTTGCAAGAGCAGGTGCTTCATCGATCTCTGTATAAATAATTTTCTGATCTGTCATATTTTCCCTTTTCAAACCTTCAATAGTTCAAATCGGTAATTTAATGGATAGGAAAATAAAGGGTTTTTTAGGCCATCAGGTCAATCCCTATGGGCGTCTGCTGGCGCCGGGTCAGCCAACAGCTTCGACCGCCGCCCGCCCTAGGCGCTCTTCCAGCTGCTTCAGGTAGAGACTCTGCGGCTCGAGGTGCTCGTCCCACGATTCGATGTGGCCGTTGGCATACCTGTGGTCTTGAAGCTGGGTGTTGAAGACCAGGGCGTGCACGCCAATCTGGCCGAAGGCGTAGTTCTGGCCCACCGGCGGCTTTTGGCAGAGGAAGTCGCCCTCGCAGTTCCACAGGTAGTTGTGTATCCCCATCCAGCGGACCTGTACGTTTTTGGCCAAGCGCAGTGCGATGGGCGCCCGGACATTGTCGTAGAGGCTGCCGACGATGAGCGACGAATGGGGCTCGCTCGAAGAGAAGGGGCGCGTGGCCGAGCAGTTGAGGAAGACGTTGGGGCCGCAGGTCGACTGGCCGCCGAGCACAAACGAGTGGCGGCCGCGGTCCGAGCGGCAGCGCTGCACCAGGCAGAGCTGGCCGCTGATCTGGAAGGTGAA
>CAXGRO010000517.1:0-4484 GCA_964012055.1 uncultured bacterium | reverse complement strand
CATAAATCAAACCTCATTCACCCCTCACTCAAAGAAGGCGCCCCTTCTCTAGATGAAGTGCCCGCCGCCGTAGAAGTCCCCCTCCGTTCCGGCGACGCCGCCTTCTTTGTCGATTGCATGGCCCACGGTTCTGCCCGCCGCACCAACCCCGGCCACCGGCGCATGCTCATCATCCGCTACGGCCCCCACTGGGGCCACGACCGCTACGGCTACCAACCTTCTCCCGAGCTGCTCGCTCGGCTCACCCCCGATCGTCGCCAAATACTACAACCCTTGCCACCCAAACTGCCCTCCTCGTAGTATCCGCGTCAATCTGGCCTAAGTAACTTATCTAAGCGTCCAAGCTCGTCGAGCCCAACGTCTGATATAGCGCCCGGCTTTAGGAAATACGGCACCCTTCACAGGACTTGACCTGAGATCAAAAATGGCGCTTAATAATTCCAGTATATTATTTAGCGCCCGTCACAAATCCGGCTGCGGCGGACCGCACATCTCACTATTTCCTCCCCGCCGGACGAGCCTCAATCTATGGCAGAAGGCAAGAAGCCTAAAAAAGACTCACCCAAACCTCGCGTACCCCGCATCCGCCTCAACACCGGCGCCTGGAGCCCGCTGGTCGACATGATCGACGTCTTCCCCGGCCACCGGGGCTCCAGCCGCGACGGCGAACTGGAACTCTACGACGCCCCCATGGGGATTCGCTTTGAAATAGAAGAAGCGAAAAAATCTCCACCGCTATTGCAAGCCTATCAAGAGTGGGAAAAAGGATCAATCGCTCCTCTGTACGTCTGGCAAAACGACGGCCGCTACCACATGCTCTACTCCGCTGGTGAAGGCCAAGCTTATGCGGTAAGCGAGGACGCCTACAATTGGACGCGGCCCGTGCTCAACCAGGTAGAGCACAATGGTTCCACAGAGAACAACTTACTGGCCCACGACTCCAAGGGAGCCACCGGCATATTTGAAGACCCCAGCGCCCCACCAGAAAAGCGCTTCAAAGCGATGGGCGGCCACATGTACTGGGCTGACCCCGACACCGCCAAAGAAATAGAAGCCGAAGAAGCCAGCCGCCGCATCAATGCGGAACAAGCCGACAAAAACTACAATGGTCCGCGCACCGAACTCTGGGGCGTCATGGAAGCGTGGACCTCCCCCGATTGCCTGCACTGGACGCCGCTCGAAGAACCGCTGGCCTACCGCCCGGTCAACGGCGGCATCTCGGCGCGCTACGACGAGCACCGCGGCAATTACTTCTGTTATATCCAGCTCATGGGCTACCCCGCCGAACTCATGCAAGGCATTGGCGTCAACCGACTTGAACATGGCATGCAAATCCGTACCATCGGCTTTTCTTGCACCGACGACTTTGAAACCTGGCCGGCGCCCAAGCTGGTCCTCCACCCCGACGCCGAAGACCCGCCCGACATCTCTTTTTACGGCGCCAACTACTTTCCCTATCCCGGCCGCGACGACTTGCACGGCATGTTTGTGCCCGTCTACCACCAGACCGCCAGCACCATCGACGGCCAAATCGCCTTCAGCCGCGACGGGTTCTACTGGTCGCGGCCCGAGCGTCGTCCCATCCTGCCCCTGGGCGCCACCGGCGACGGCGACGAGTGCTGCGCCCATTACTGGCGCAGCGGCATTGTCGAACTACCCGACGGCAATTGGGCCTGCCCCTACATGGGCAATTCCGTAATCCACGATTACCCACCCGACAAAAAAAACGAACTCTTCCCCCACTGGCAGCCGCCGCAAATGCGCTGGGCGCTGTGGCGCCCGCACCGCCTCTGCGGCATTCGCGCCCATGCCGAAGGCCGTTTCACCCTGCCTTCACTCTACCGCGCTCATGACCAGCTGCGTCTCAACTACCGCTGTGAACCCGGCGGCTACATTCAGGTTGAACTGCTGGAAAAAATCCCCTCACTCATGCAACCAGACGGCGACCCAACTGAGGGATTTGCCTTTGACGAGTGCGACCGCCTTATCGGCGACAGCGAAGACCATGTGGTGACGTGGCAAGGGCGCAGCGACATCTCTTCACTGGGAGAAACGGTGGGCATCCGCATAAAAATGTTCAGGGCCAAACTTTTCGCCTATCGCGTATAACGAACCAGCCCAAGGAGGATATTCGATGCGGCGAACTCGAATTATCGATGTGTTAAATAGTCAAACAGCACTAGACCCCATTCTGGTCAAAGGCTGGGTCCGGACCCGGCGCGACAATAAGGGATTTTCCTTCATTGAATTAAATGATGGCTCGTGCCTGAAAAACCTCCAGGTAATAATCGATGAGTCCACCCCCGCCTACACCGCCCTCGAACCGGTGGCCACAGGTGCTGCCGTTGAAATACAGGGCACTTTAGTGGAATCGCCCGGAGCCGGCCAACAATGGGAGGTGCAAGCTTCTCAGCTCAACGTATTGGGAACGGCCGATCCGGAGACCTACCCGTTGTCAAAAAAGCGACACGGCGATGAATTTTTGCGGACTATCGCCCATTTGCGCCCCCGCTCAAACAAATACGGCGCCCTCTTCCGCATCCGCTCCGAGTGCGCCTTTGCCGTGCACAAATTCTTTCGGGAACGCGGTTTTTATTACTTGCACACCCCTATCATCACCGGCTCAGATTGCGAGGGCGCCGGTGAACTATTTAGAGTCACAACTTTGGAAGCACAAGGCGCGGCCGCCGAGGAAGATTTTTTTGGCAAAGAGGCCAACCTCACGGTTTCGGGCCAATTGGAAGCCGAGCTTTTTGCCACGGCGCTGGGCAGCGTTTACACCTTCGGCCCCACCTTCCGGGCCGAGAACTCCAACACCCCAAGACACGCCGCCGAGTTTTGGATGATCGAACCAGAAGTGGCATTCGCCGACCTGGACGACAACATGGATTTGGCCGAGGACTTGGTAAAATACCTGGTCCAGTATTTAATAAACGAATGCGCCGCAGACCTGGACCTCTTTGCCCGCTTTGTAGACAAAGATCTGATGGCTAACCTCGAGATTATCGCCAACCAATCTTATGGCCGCTTGCCCTACACAGAAGCAATCGACCTGCTGCAAAAATCGAGCAAAAACTTTGAATATCCCGTCGACTACGGCGCCGATTTGCAGGCCGAACACGAGCGCTATCTCACCGAAGGCCACTTTGGCAAACCGGTGATCGTCTACAATTACCCCAGGGAAATAAAACCCTTTTACATGCGCCTAAACGACGACGATAAAACCGTGGCCGCCATGGACTTGCTGGTGCCGCGTGTCGGCGAGTTGGTGGGCGGCAGTCAGCGCGAAGAACGCCTCGATGTCCTCGAACGACGACTCACCGACTTTGACCTAGACCACGAGACCTATTGGTGGTATCTCGACATCCGCCGCTTTGGGACCGTGCCCCACGCCGGCTTTGGCTTGGGTTTTGAGCGCTTTTTAATGATGGCGACCGGGGTTAGCAATATCCGCGATGTAATCCCCTTCCCCCGCACCCCCAAACATCTCGAATTCTAAATATAGGAGAGCAATGCTACAGTGGCTCCAAAGACAGCCAATGCCGACGCCACGGCACGATCTGCAGGCCGTGGCTGTCGGCGCCGAGATCTACGCCCTCTCGGGCGCCGACTATGCCACCCTGGACGTCGTAGAAATTTACGACGTAGCCACTGACACCTGGAAAATTGGCCCTTCCATCCCCAGCCGCCGCGGCTGGTTTGGCGCCGCTTTGTTAGATGGCGCCATCTACGTGGCCGGCGGCAAACGCATTCGCTCTCCTGCAGAAAAAAGAGAAAGCGGCGACGACGCCCATTTTGCCATCCGCGACAGCGTTGAGCGCCTCGACCTCGCATCGGGAACCTGGTCCAGCCTAGCCCCGCTCAGCTGCCCACGCGCCGGCCTGGTGGCAACAGTGTGCCAGGGCAAGATCTACGCCTTAGGCGGTAACCTGATGAACGGCGAGCCCCACCTCGACCTGGTGGAAATATACGATCCTTCCACCGGCAATTGGTCTCCTGCCCCCCCCCTGCCTATAGGTCTGCAAGGGCCGGTCGTGGCCTCTATAGACGACCGCATTTTTATCACAGCCGGCACCGGCGGCCCCAAGCGGCGGGTTAACGACCGCACCTTTGTCCTCGACCCCGATGCCGGCAGGTGGGAGGAACGCGCGCCCATCCCCACTGCCCGCTGCGACCCCGGGGCGCTGGCGGTGGGCCGCGCGATTTACACCTTTGGCGGCTACGGCAACGGCGGCTACAACGACGAAGTGGAGATTTACGACGTCGACGCCGATACCTGGTCCAGCGCCCCACCCATGCCAGAAAAGAGAGCGTGGATGGGTTGCACCCTTGTAGAAGACCGCATCTTTGTGATGGGCGGCGGCCTAAAACTCACCGACAATCCCAAGACCTATAAGTGGTTCGACGAACTACACGAAGTCGCTCGCACTTAGTCGACTACAGACCGCTATGAACACAAATCTAATTGACGTGCGGAAATTGTC
>CAXGRO010000516.1:0-4499 GCA_964012055.1 uncultured bacterium | reverse complement strand
GAAGGCCAGGGTGAAGGCGTAGAGCACCGTCAGGGCCAGCCACGGGGCGCCGAGTCCGTACCAGGCGATCAGCAGGCCGCCGGCCATGGGGCCCAGGGCGCGGGCGGCGCTAAAGGAGAAGGAGTTGAGCGAATTGGCCGATTGCAGTTGATCGCCGCGGACGAGTTCCACCATCAGGGTTTGGGTGGAGGGCATGCCCAGGGCAATGGCGGCGCCGGCCAGAATGGAGGTGGCGACGACGTGCCAAACTTCGACGACGTCGGTCACCACCAACCAGGCGGTTGCGATGGCCAGCAGGAACAGAATCACGCGGTCCCACAGCAGAATTATGCGGCCGCCTACCCGGTCTATCAGCACGCCGGCGACGATGGAGAGCAAGAGGGCGGGAATTACTCTGAGACCGTTTGCCGCCCCCACCCAAAATTGCGACTCGCCCAGTTCGAGAATGAGCCACGACTGGGCCATTATGCGCAATTCCATGCCCACGGCATGGCCCAGGTTGCTCAGGAATAGCCAGCGAAAGGGACCTTCAACTAGCAGGCGGATTGCGGTGTTCTGGCGCGTTTGTTTTAGAAAGCTGATCTTTGACCTCGTTCTTTGCAAGGAGAGAAAATGTATGTTTTTCTGTTTGGCAAGACCAGATGGAGGAAAGAGCTAGAAAACCGGAGGCAATATGAGACTGAAAGAAAAAGTGGCCATCGTTACAGGTGCGGCTTCGGGCATTGGCCGGGCCACGGTAAAGCGGTTTATTGAAGAGGGCGCCCACGTCGTGGCCAGCGATATCAACGAGGGGGTGCTGGAAAATCTGGCTGAGAAACTTGAGGTGGAGCCCGCCGCGCTGGGGACCGTTGCCGGCGACGTGTGCCGGCGGGCCGATGCCCAACGCATGGTGGCCGCCGCGGTCGAGCGCTTTGGGCGGCTCGACATTCTGGTGAATTCGGCGGGGATTACGCCGCGCACGGTGGACCCGGCGGCGGATTTTGAAGGGCGCTGGGACGCCGTGATGCAGGTCAACGCCAAGGGCACCTTGCTGATGTGCCACGCCGCGGTGGAGGTTATGCGGCAGAGCGGCGGCGGTGCCATTGTGAATATGGGTTCGATTATGAGTCTGGTGGGGTACCCGACGTTTTTGCCCTTTTCGGATGGGTTTAACGCGTACACGGCCAGCAAGGGGGCGGTGGTGCAGTTGACGCGCGACATGGGGATTCGGCTGGCCCGGGAGGGCATTCGGGTGAACGCGGTGTGTCCGGGGTTTGTCTACACGGCGCTTACCGAAAACGTGACGGGCGATCCGCAGGTGCACGAGATGATGCGCGATTTGCACCCGATTGGGCGCATGGGGAAGGCGGAGGAGGTGGCGAATGTGGTGGCGTTTTTGGCGTCGGATGAGGCGTCGTTTGTGGTGGGGGCGGCCTGGGCGGTGGACGGGGGGTATACGGCGGAGTGAGGGGGAGTTGTCTGAGTTGGGAGTTGGGGTGGTTGGCGGGGTGCTTGGTGGAGAAGTATTTTGAACTCAGACTTTTGTACACCACTTAGGCTGCGGCGCTGCGCACGGCCTCTTCTACCTCTTCTGGTTTTTTGCCGCTTTGCAGGGCGCATATGCCCTCGATGACCATGCGGTAGGCCTTTTCAGTGCCGTTGAGCCAGGTGTTTAATTGGCTTTGCAGGGCCTTTAGGATGAGGTCGGCAGCGGTTTTGTTTAGGGCCAGGTCGAGGCCGCGGCGCATGAGTTCGCCCGCCAGTTCGCGCTCTTGTTGCAGGGCCTCGGACAATGGTTGTAGAGCGGGCAGGCCTTGGTTACGCGCCAACTGGGCGGCCTGGGAGAAGAGATCGACGATTTGTTCCAGGGTCATTTCCGGCGGCGGCGTTTGGCTTACTTGGACTGCGAGTTCGTCGACCGTGACCTCGGCCAGTTCGCTGCCAATCCAATGCCGTTGTCGGCGTACCAGCGGTTTTCTGCCTTACCGGCTTCGGCGGCCAGGGCCTGGACCACGCCGGGGTCGGCCGGACGGTCGGGTTCGCCGACGCCCATGTCTATGAGGGGTAGGTCGGGGTGTTGGGCGGTGGCCTCGTCTTTAGCTTTTTTGATCTTGGCGAATTTGTAGAGTTCGGTGGCGGTGCCAAAGCGGCTGCCGCCCAGGCGTTGGGCGATTTTATTGCTGAGAAAATCCACTTTTACAGGCGGGGGTCGACCCAGACTTCCAGCTCGTCGATGACGATGGGCTCGGTGGCCTGGGGGTCGCTCTCGGTTAGAGTGACCCCCAGGCAGTTTTCGCCGCGTTGTACGGCGGTGGCCGACAGGGCAAACCAGCGCGTCGAAAACGCGGGGCCGGGTTCGGCGCGAAAGTCGTAGCGTCCGCGCTCCGCAAAACAGGGAGTCCGCTGGTCGCCCACCGGCCTGGAGAACGCTTCTTCGACGGCGAAGCTCGCGTCGCTGGGCAAGGTGCGGCCGATGGCGTCGTCGGGGATCAGCTGGCCGTTGAGGCGCACGGCCAATTCGTCGAGGTGGGTGAGTCCGGCGCCGCGAAAGTAGAGGGTGGCGGCGTAGGCGTCATCGAGGTCTTCGTAGAGGAAGAAGCGGTAGTCGCCGGCGACCTGGGGGCGGCGTTCCAGCCGCAGCTGCTGGGCGTTGACGGTGCCGGTGCTGGTCTTGCCGTCGCCGCCAAAGCCGGTCAGGCCGGCCCAGGTGGGGTCAAAGACGTAGTGGCGCTCGCGCTGGGCAATGAGGGCCGGGTCGCGCAACTGGTGGGCAATGTGCATGGCCTGGGGGTAGAAGGGCGGGTGCCAGATGGTGGGCACAAAGTGGTTGTAGAGTGCAATGCCGTCGCCCCCGGCGTTGTACATGGTGTGAGCAATAGCGCGAAAATTGGCCGGGGTGATGGGGCTTTGATTGCGGCGGTAGCGGGCGCGAAAGCTGGACCACGGCTGGATGGCGGGGTAGAGCAGGCAGTCCGCGGCGCGGGTGAGGGCGGCCCACGGTTCGTAGGGCAGGTTGAAGTCGGCGTACATGATGTCCTGGGGGCTGACGTAGTCGATCAGGCCTTCGGAAATCCAGGTGGGCACGTCCAACCCCAAATCGGAGCACTCCTCCAGGGTGGCAAAGACGCGCGCCCCAATCTTGAGTTTCTTGCCGACGGCCGCGCCGCGCGCATCGAGCACGGCACGGATTTGCCGCACCAGGTCGGTCATCAAGTGGGCGCGCTCGGCGCCGCGCCCCACAGGAAAGTAGGCGTGGTCGCGAAAGCACAGCTCGACGCCGTCGACGGCAAAGCGCTCGGACACCTCGCGGAACACCCCCAGGGTGTAGTCGCGCACTTCTGCAAAGGTGAAGTCCAAAGGCTCCGACATTTTGTAGTACTCCCCTTCGGGAAGTTCCGTCAAATGCAAATGTGGGTTTGATTCGATGAATGCGGCGATGCCGACGCCCTGTTCTCTGGCCTGGTGCGCGTGGTTGTCGTTGATGCGAAAGCCGGCGATAAAGTCCATGCCGCGCTTGTGGGTTTGGTCGATGAGAATGTCGAGCGGCTCGACGCCGGCGTCGAGCAGGGGGAGGAAGCGCCGGTGCTGCCAGCGGCGGTCGTACTCGTAGGTGGCGGAGCGCCAGTAGACCGTCCACCCCTGGGAGAATACTTCCTGATCAAAAATGTCGACGCCGCTGTCGGCGACCAGGTCGACCCAGTTGCGCAGGTCTTGCTCGCCGACCGGGTCGGGCAACAATTTGCGGGCGATGCTCGAGGGGTCGCTGACGTAGAGGATGCGCTGGTCGGTGCGGGGCGTGGGCCGCTGCCGGTCTGCTGGATTCATGTGCCTCCTATGTGTATAGCCGCTGTAGTTCCTCCGACTTGCTCAGCGCAAAAGCGCCAGCTTGCGCACGTCCACGTAAACGGCGTTTGCATCGGCGCCGCCGACCTGCAGCCGATAGAAGTAGGTGCCGGTGGCCAGTGGGTAGCCGCTGTGGTTGCGGCCGTCCCAGCGCGCTGTGTGGATGCCGGCGTCGAGGGTCTGGCGCACCAGGCTGGCGACGCGCTGGCCGGCCAGATTGTAGATGTCCAGTTCCACGGCGCTGTGCTGCGGCAAGGTGAAGCCGATAACGGTGTCGCTGTTAAAGGGTTGGGGTAGTTTTGCGCCAGGTGGGGCGTGGCCGGCAGACCCAGGCGCTGGCGCGCCAGGGCGACCTCCTTGCGGTTGGTTGTTTTTATTTGTTGTCGCGAGCGAATTATTAATGTAATCGCTGGAGCGCCGAATGCAAAGCAGTTTAGTGCCGGTCCTTGGGGCAGTACTATATGGACCAAGAGCCTTTCTTGGTTTCGGGCGTGGCCACATTGAGCGGGCAGCGCGCTTTGTAGGTGGGTTCCATCTGTTCCCACAGGTGATCCAGGGCGTGCTGGTTCCAGGCGAAGAAGTGGTCGCGGCCAATGTAGTCGATGGCGCCAGTGCGCTCCAACACCTCGACGATTTGCGGCTTGACGCGGGATAAGTACATGTCGAGGCCGCCGGCG
>CAXGRO010000515.1:0-4509 GCA_964012055.1 uncultured bacterium | reverse complement strand
TTATACAAACCAAAATACTCACACCCTAGCTGGGCCAATTCTTAGGTCCCGCTCATCTCCTTTACTGCCTCGCTCGCTGTCTTTAAGGCGATAATGTAATCCTTGCTACTCACCTGGCGATGGAGCGCCTGGGGCGCTGCGGCGGTCCAGCTTTGCCAGCAGTTCAAAATCCACCTCGACTACAGCCTGGAGCACGTTCCAATTTTTGAAACCGTGTTCCCTGGCGATGACGTGCTGAACTTCCTGCAGAGAGATGCGTTCCTTGCGGATCTCCGCCTGCGAAGTTGCAAACAGGCGCGGCAAAAACCGCTCGATGCGCTCAACGGCTTTAGGGTCGCCAGCCTGCAGAGATTTCAGCAGGGTCTTGGCGCGATTTTTGAGGTTCTTGAGGTTGGGTTGGGGGGGAAGTTGCTTGGACATATTTACCCTCTTTCTCAATTGGCGCCAGGTGTCCGCTAGTACCGGCAGAAAGAAGGTCGATGTGAAGTAACGCTAAAAGAAGGAGGCCTTGGGCCTTCCCGCGGACTTGGTGGCTCCCTTCAAGAGCACTTGCAGTAAATATATCCTACTAACAGGGAAAAGCAAAATAAGTTTGTGGCTTTAGCGGTGTGATGGTCTTTAACACAGGCAAGCACCAGAATGGGCTCCACCACGGCACCCATTGTTGGCCTCATCAACGATCGCACTTTATACTTCCTCAACGCGCCGTTTTAGGTGGAGGAGGGTAGCGTCGAATTCAACATCGACAAAGCATCCGCACACCTCCGCGAAGAAGACGAAGGCTTATTCAAGTAGTCGCGTGCAAACCCATTGAAGGTGTACTCTCATGCCACAAATCGAAAAAGTCCGTGACATCGTAATCTACCGCGACGACCGCTACTACTGCGGCCCGGGCCCTTCGGCCGTGCGCCTGCCAGACGGCAACATCATGGCCGCCTTCCGGCGTGCCCACAACTGGGTGTCCGAAGGGATCTATGCCCACGGTTTTCCCTCCACCGAAGCGTGCCTGACCCTCTCCGCAGACAACGGCAAAACCTGGAGCACACCCCGAATATTTACGGCGGGAAATATCACCAACCAGAATTTGACCCTGCTGCCGGACGGCACCCTCCTGTGCCTGTCCCACCGCGGTGAGCTCGTCCCTTTAAAGGTCTACGAGCGACTCAAGGATACCTTCCGGTTTAATGTGGATAAAGACTTTGGCTGGGTCTACGCCTCGCACGGAGTCCAGGTCATGCGGTCCACGGACGGCGGTCTGACCTGGGAAGGCCCGTTCTTCGTATCGCCGATTCCCGATGCCCAACCGCTCCTTCCGGGCTAGCCCTCACCCGCCGGTCTGCGGGCTTTCGCCATCCCATTGGATGACGGCAGTGTGGGGGTGGCCATCTACGGGCAGTTGCGGGGTGACGGGAATCCGAGCAATGTGTGGTTTATGGTGTCCGATGACCGCGGGGAGACCTGGGCGCCGCGAGGCTGTATCGCCAACGACCCCGATGGACAGCACTACTACAACGAAACCGGCGTTTACCAGTGCGCCAGCGGCAAACTGGTTGCGTTTATGCGCGTTGAGCACGACCCGGACAAGCGGCTGCACACTTCCGTTTCCCACGACCGGGGACGCAACTGGTCGCCCATACGTCGAGAGAAGATCAAAGGATATCCGTACCAGGCCGCGCGCCTTAAGAGTGGACGCGTCTTACTCGCCTACGGATACCGCTTTGAGCCCCGAGGGGTACGGGCTCGTCTTCTTGACAGTGAATGTGAAGGAATTGACGAGGCGAAGGAGCTAGTCCTGCGCGACGACGGCGGCGTTAATGATCTCGGCTATCCCCACGTGCTGCCGCTGCCCGACGGCACCGCGCTGGTAACCTACTACCACAACACTAGCAGTGGCACGCGACATATAGCCGCCTCAATTGTAACAGAGATGTAAGGCAGTACCAACTGCATTTCGAAACGCCATAAATTCTACACCAACGTCCGCGTCCCAGGCAAACGCCCATTTATGACATTTAGCATAAAATCCTTTGTTCAGGGCGCTTCGATATCAATGCGCCGACCCGTGCGACTGGATTCGTAAGCGGCGTCGATCACGCGGGCGATCTGGAGCGCGTCCCTGCCCGTCGCCGACCCGTCGCCCTTTCCTTGCGCCGCCAGAATAAAGTCGCGGATGAACGCCTCTCCCGCCACCCCCATGTAGGCGGGCGACTGGCCCACCACAAAGTCGAACTCGGTTACCGGAGCGGCCGCCCACTCGGGCGTGGTCGATTCTACATAGAGGCGACTCGGGCCGCCTTCGGCGTCAAACAGCATCCGCCCGTGCCGACCGTTGAGTCCAACGTAGGTGTCGTAGCTGGGGGTGTCGCCATAGGCCTCGCCCCTCAGCGAGAGCGTGTAACCTGAGTGCAAAGACCCGACCGCTCCCGAGCGCAGTCGCATCGTCAGCAACGCGACGTCTTCCACGTCGATATCGGCGCCACTGCGCGTCGCCACCTCGGCGGAAACCGAGACGATTTCGTCGCCTGTGAGGTAGCGCATCAGGTCGATGTAGTGGCAGCCCAGCCAAGCCAGCATGCCACCGCCGGCGATGTCCTTCTTAAACAGCCATCTGCTCGGATCACGGAACTTGGGCTGAGTGGTGAGCATGCGCATTTCTATGGACATCAGCTCGCCGATGGCGCCGGCGGCAACGAGGGATTTGATTTTCTGATTTACCGGGTGGTAGCGATTCTGGTAACACGTGCCCAACGCCAGGTTCGCGGCCGCGGCCTTGTCAACGAGCTCGGCCACCGCCGGCGCCGAGGTGCCCATCGGTTTCTCCGCCATCAGGTGGATGCCGGCGTCCAATAGCCGATTGAAGAGCTGCGGCTTTATATCGCTGCGAACGCTGGCGATGGCAAAGAAGATGTCTTGCTGGGCCAACAGATCATCCACGTCCAAAAAGAGACCTTCGACCTTTGCCTCGCCCTTGAGGGCGTCGAGCGCTTCCTGATTGTCGCCCCAGACGTAAATGCTATCTACCTCTGGCAAAACCTGTAGTGTTTTTAAGTGGGCACTGAAATGGGCTTCTCCGGCCCCGAGCACTGCTGCCTTCATGTGGTTTTTCTCCAGTGTAAAAACGATATCCTTGGGCCAGCGCCTACCAGGCCGTCTGGCCGCCGTCGGCGATGAGACAAGAACCGGTGACGTACGACGCCTCGTCGGACGCCAGAAACAGCACGCAGGCGGCGATCTCTCGCGGCACCGCCGGCCGCTTGAGCATGGTGTGCTGGCCAAACTCTCTCTTAAAATCCTCATGCGTTCTACCCGCCGCCGCGGCGCGCCCCTGGTGGAACGGGGTATAGGTCGGGCCGGGGCACACCGCGTTGACCCGGATGCCCTCGTCGGCGTGCGCCCGGGCCAGGGCCCGCGTCAAACCGGCAACGGCCGCTTTGGTGGTGTCGTACTGCGGCGTGTTGATGCCGGCGATAAAGGAGTTGTTGGAGGCGATATTGACGATGCTCGCCCCGGCTGCCTCGCGCAGAATGGGTATCGCAAACTTGGCGCAGAAAGCGTAGCTCTTGACATTCACGCCCAGAATGGTGTCCCAGCTCTCCTCGCTGGCTTCGGGAACGCTGTGGTAGAGGCGAATCGCCACATTGTTGACCAGGGTGTGCAACGCGCCAAAGTGCTCGACGGCGCGCGCAATAAACGCGTCTGCCTCAGCTTCGCGCTGCATCTGCGCCTCCATAAATAACACGTCAGCGCCCTCAGCCCTCAGCTCCGCATCCAGGATTACACCGCGCTCGCCGTCGCGGTCGGCAAAGGCCACGCGCGCCCCCTCTTCCACAAACATCCGCACCGTCGCTTCGCCAATGCCCGCCGCCCCGCCGGTAATCGCCGCCACTTTGCCGTCCAGTCGTCCCATAGCTCAACTCCTCAAAACGCCACTCGCTCAGCGCTCCGCATCCTCGGTGGGAAACTCCGCCGGCATGGTGATTTCAATAACCTCAAAGTCTTCGGAAAATTCCAGCACTTCGTGCTTGATGTTGGGCTTTTGATACCAGCTGTCGCCGGCCTCAAAAAGAATCTCACCATCGTCCTCAAACTCAACCCGCGTCCACCCCCGCAACACGTAATTCATCTGAAACTCTAGATCGTGGGTGTGATACCCCCCCGGCCCGGGGCAAGGCCCGGTGGCCCTAATAACGTGGGCCAGCACTTTCCCTTTTGTTGCCTCGACGATCCCCAGATCCCGGTACTCAAAATACGTCCGCAAACCGGTTTTCCACTCCGCCGACTTGTGGAAGGACTTGACGGTCATATCAACGCTCCTTGTTGGTTATCGGTTGCCAATCTTTTCGCGCGGATAATCTATTGCAGAATCGCCCCTCGATCAATAACGGCCGACGGAGACCGAACTGTTGACCCGACTGACGATATGGTTCGGACATTTTTATAAAGAAATTTTTAAAAACAATACTGTGGACACTTTTTGTAAGTCATTGATAAATAACGGCTTAGGTAAAT
>CAXGRO010000514.1:0-4533 GCA_964012055.1 uncultured bacterium | reverse complement strand
GCGCAAAAGGTATACGAACGGGCGCGGCAGGCGCAGCCGGAAAACGGCATGATATATATAGAGTATATGGGGCTGCTCATGGAGATGGGCGAGTTTGATAAGGCGGAGAAAGTACTAAAACAAACGCTGAAGATCTTTCCCCGCGATGTGGGGCGCATCAGGGGGGCGTACAACAGTTTAAAGGCAAAAATTTTAGGGGGCCGCCCCTAGCGAGCTAATGGACGTCGACCACTCTATGAAAAAATCGCCGTTTAGCCTCAAGGGGCTGGCCATCGGCGGCGCCCTGGCGCTGACGATCGGCTTGATCGCCCCGTACGGGTTGATGATGCAGCTCTTTCTCATCGGCTTTAACCCCTCTTCGCCGGGCGCCATCTTTTTTTTCTTTGTGCTCACCTTTGGGGTCAACGTGCTGCTGGGCATGGTCAAGCGGCGCTTTGAACTGGGGCGCGCCGATCTGATTCTAATTTATTGCATGTTGTTGATGGCCGTCACCGTGCCCACCTGGGGGTTGCTGTTCTTCTTGGTCGGCACCATGATCTACCCCTATTATTTTGCCACGCCAGAAAATAACTTTGCCGGCTATTTGCATCCGTTCATTCGCGAGTGGATGGTGCCGCAAGACTTTGCGGCGATCAAGGCGTTTTACGAGGGACTGCCGCAGGGGGCGCCCATTCCCTGGGGCGTCTGGCTCGAACCTTTGGGCTGGTGGTTTGCGCTGATCACGGCGTTTAATTTATTGCTGATCTGTACCGGTACTATTTTGCATCGGCAGTGGTCGCTGCACGAGCGCCTGGCCTATCCCATGGCCCAACTGCCGCAGCAGATGATCGACCGGGGCGAGAATCCGCTGAGCCGAGTGGCGCCTTTCTTTAAAAATCGCTTGATGTGGTTGGGCTGCGCCCTGCCGGTCGTCTGCTTCAGTCTGACGGGGTTGCACCACTACTACCCGATTGTGCCCGAATTTCCCTTTTTCTGGGACCGACTCCTGTGGTTCCGCGACTCGGTGTGGATGCCGTTCGCCTTCAGTTTTGCCTGGGTCGGTTTTTTTTATCTGGTCAGTCTCGAAATTAGTTTCAGCGTCTGGTTCTTCTACCTTCTCTTAAAAGTGGAAGAGGGCGTGTTTAAAATGCTGGGCGTTGCCAGCACCGAAAAGCTTAGCCTCTACGAATATTCACAGCCGGCGGATTTGACCCACCAGGCGTCGGGCGCAGTACTGGTGTTTGTTCTCTACGGTTTGTGGCAAGGCCGCGACCATCTCAAAGACGTGGTGCGGGCGTTTTGGCATTCTTCTACCGAGACCGACGACGGAGAGGAATTGCTGCGCTATCGCACCGCCGTTTGGAGTTTTATCGCCAGTTTCCTCTTTATCGCCGGCTGGCTGTGGCGCTCGGGGGTTCCGCTGGTGTTCTTGCCCTTATTGATTCTGGTCAGCCTGGTGTTCTACATCTTTGTCGCCCGCCTGGTGGCTACCTCTGGGGTGGCCACTGCGCGCAGTCCCATTGTACCGGCCTACTTTGTTATTTCGGGATTCGGCACTTCGGTGCTGGGGTTTCAGGGGTTGGTGGCGCTCAACTTTACTTTTGTCTGGCAGGGCGAGTCGCGCACCTCGCCGCTGGTGGCCTGCGCCAATGGGCTGAAGCTAGCCGAAACGGTGCGCGGTTGTAAAACGCGTTTGTTTTGGGGCATGATGCTGGCGCTGTCGTTGGCGTTTGTCGGCGGCATCTACATGATCCTGGTCACCAGTTACGCGCACGGCGCCAACAATCTGGGGGGCATTAATTGGGCCGGGGCGCACGGCTGGCCGACCGTGGGGCCGACGATGGAAGAAATGCCAGAGGCCAACGCGCGGGGCTGGCTGTTCAAAGGCATAGGCGCTGGGGTGGAGGCATTTTTGATGTGGGCGCAATATCGCTGGTTCTGGTGGCCGCTGCACCCGGTGGGCTTTGCCCTGGCAGTGGGTTGGCTGGCGGGGCATATCTGGTTTTCTTCGCTAGTGGCCTGGGCCATTAAATTGGCCATTATGCACTACGGCGGCGGCAAATTGTTTCAGGATCTCAAAGCATTTTTTTTGGGATTGATTTTGGGCGAGTGCATTGTGGCGGGGTTATGGGGCGCGCTCTATTTCCTGCTGGGGGAGCGGGGACATATACTGACCCATATGTGAAGAAAATTGAAGAAAGGGGGACGACAATGAGTGTTTTAAAATTATATCTCAAGAGTCAGGTGTTGGATTGGGATAAAAACGAGTACAGCTATTGGCGCGAAACGGTCGATTCGGTGGAATGGGACGTGGGGGAGGCGGCGTTGCTATTGTGCGATGTGTGGGATAACCACTGGTGTCGGGGTGCGGTGGAGCGTCTAGAAGAGATGATACCGCGCATGGACGCAGTAGTTAAAGCGGCGCGGGATTCGGGAGTACAAATTATCCACGCGCCGTCGGGCACAATGGATTTTTACGAGGGAGCCGGGGCGCGGCAGCGCGCGCTGGAAGCGCCCGATGTGGAGCCGCCGGAGGATTTAGAGCGGCAAGATCCGCCCATGCCGATGGATGCGTCGGACGGCGGGTCCGATACGGGCGAGGAGGAAAGTTTTAAGGCGTGGCAGCGGCAACATGCGGGGATTGCAATCGACCAGGAGCGCGATTTGATCAGCGACGATGGAAAACAGGTATATAGCTGTATGGCGCAGCGGGGGATTGACAAATTACTGATTATGGGTGTGCACACCAATATGTGCGTACTCAACCGAAGCTTTGCCATCAAGCAGATGGTGCGCTGGGGCAAGCAGGTGGCGTTGATTAGGGATTTGACCGACGCTATGTACAATCCGGCGCGGGCGCCCTATGTTTCGCACGCCGCGGGCACCGGGTTGGTGATCGAATACATAGAAAAATTTTGGTGTCCGTCGGTTGTTAGCGAACAGATTTTACAAAGTTATTAATAATAATAGGATAGTGAGGGCATTGGTGACGTAGGGGCAAAATTGGTGTCAGTTGCTTGCTACCCAGTGGCGATAGAGAGGTTTGACGTCGTCGGGGAGTGCCGCAAAAACCTCAGGTTTTAGGGGGATGGACTCGTAGTTCTTGCCGCCCGTTTCCACCACCAAGCGCGTGTGTTCCGGCGTGCCGATCATGGTGGGCGTGAGGTTTAGCCACCAGGGTGCGTAGCGCACGATGAGAGCGACGCGCGGTTGGTTGCTGAGGTTGGGGGCCACCGCGTGCCACAGACGGCTGTCGTAGAGCAAGACGGCGCCGGGGTTGCCGCAAACGTTGGTCTCGGTGGGATAGGTGGCTTCGTTGTCGAACTCGGGGATGCCGGCGGCGGAGGGGTTGTTGGCGTAGCGATGGCTGCCGGGTACGATGAGGGTGCCGCCGGTTTGGGCGCTGAAGGGGGAGAGCATCCAGATGGTGGACAGGTGCAGCAGGGCGTCGGGATAGGGGGCGGGAATGTGCGAGGCGTTGGTCTGGTTGTAGGGCCAGTCGGCGTGCCAGTAGCCGCGCTCGTTGCCCGGGTGGTTGACGACGCAATTGGTGCACGAAATACGCGCGTATTGGCCAAAGAGCGCTTCGACGACGGCCATTATCTGGGGGTGAGACAGATAGGGCGCAAAGCTCTGGGTGAAGTTGATGACTTGCTTGAGGGCGCCCACGCCACGGGCGCCGATGCGATGGCCGCGCGAACGGGTTTTGGCCTGGTCGGCTTGCGAAGCGGCGTCGTGGGCCGCCTGAGTCGCCACAATGTCGCGGCCAATGGCATCGACCTGATCGGCGGAAATAATGCCCTCCAGAACGCAGAAACCATCCAGTTTTAAATGGTGGAGTGCTATTTGGAGGGCAAGGTGATTATTGTCCGCCACCGTCGCCTCCGCCGCCATCACCCGCGTTGCTTGATCCACCTGTGTCAGCTGACGGGCTGGGGTCGCCGGCTATGGCGGATTCGCCCGAACTCGATTCGTCCGCAGCGCCGTCGCCCTCGCCGCCCGGCCCCAGATAGGGATCACTGCCAAAGCCGAGAATGGGGTAGAAAACGATGCCCAGGAGGAGGATGCCGATGGTGAAACCGGCTCCTTTGCCAAAGCTTTTGGATAGAGCGTGCGTTGTTATAATGAGGATGACTAGGTTGACAATGGGAACAAGTAGCAGCACGATCCACCAGGCGGGCTTGCCCACTATGCGCATTAGCACGATTAGATTGTAGATAGGTATGATACAGGCCCAGCCCGGTTGACCTGCTTTGGTATTAATCTTCCAAAAAGCAGCTATTACTACAACACCTATTATCAGATAGATAATGCCAATAATTGCGCCGCCGGTTGCCGAAGGTTCCATAATTCCCCTCCCTTGTGAGGTGTGATATGGATGTGATTTAGCGCTTAGTATACGGCGGAAAAAGACAGAAATCAAGTGGCGTGACCTTCCATAGTTGACCCAGTTTTGATGTGAGTATTTCTGAGTCCGATGGAGGACCGCTCATGAAAGACAAAACGCACAAGACCGAAGAGATGATCCGCATTCTGCGGCAAGCCGATGGCGGC
>CAXGRO010000513.1:0-4546 GCA_964012055.1 uncultured bacterium | reverse complement strand
GATTTTGAGCGGATTTTTGTAAGGTTTAAATTCGTAAGTGATTATTTATCAATAAGTTACAAATTTCAATATCTATTTGCCTAAGTCGTTATTTATCAATGACTTACAAAAAGTGCCCACAGTATTGTTATTAAGGAGTTAAACCATGGATATCGACCGGTCTTCGATAGAAAATATAGTCCGACAGGTAGTAAACCGGCAGCTGGGTGGACAAAGCCAGACGCCAACACAAGCCAGCAACGGTAGAGAGCCGGTTTGCGATCTGCCCAATGCGGCGACCTTTAAAGCCAAACTCAGCGGCAGTGAGCCGGCGTATGGGATCTGGATCACACTGGAATCGCCTACCATAACGGAAATGGCGGCGAGAATGGGGTTTGATTGGATCGTCATTGATGCGGAGCACGGGTACCTGGATTTAAAAAATGTGATGGAACACATACGGGTGGCCAATTTGAGCAATACACCGATACTCGTGCGCATTGAAGATATTCAGGAGGGGTTGATCAAGAGGATTATGGACATTGGGGCCGATGGCATTGTGGTGCCGCAGGTAAAGACAGTGGAGGAAGTGGAGATGGCGGTGCGCTGCGCCAAGTATCCGCCGGAAGGGAAAAGGGGGATTGGGGCGGAGCGGGCGACGCGGTGGGGGCAGGGCATTGAGCAGTGCGTGCCGCGTGCCAATCAAAATTCGATTGTGGTGCCGATGATGGAGACGGTGGAGGCGGGGCAGGCGATCGACCGCATACTCGATGTGCCGGGGGTGGATGCGATGTTTTTTGGGGGGCACGATTATTCGGCGTCGTCGGGGTACCCGGGGACGGCGAGTGAGCCGCAGGTGGTGGAAGAGATTATGAAGGTGCAGAAGAAGATATTGGCACGGGGGGTGCCGTGCGGCATTGTGGCGTTTGAGAAGGAGGATATTGCCAAGCGGCGGGACGAGGGGTTTCGCATGATCGGCTTGGGGTTTGATACGACGTTGTTGATTCAGGCGGCGAGTCAGGCGCTGGCGGCGGCGGGACGGCCGGTGGTGCCCAGTGCGTGGTGGTAGGGGAAATGAGAAGACAGCGGACTATATATTTTAACGACGCGCGGCATTATTACCTCTTTGTCTTTGAGCCGCCGATGCAGCTGGAAGATGCCTGGCGGCCGGTGGACGAGTGTGCCGGGACGGCGGTGGACACGTTCATATATGGGGTGGCGCGGGGGGATGGGCTGTTTTATCCGACCAAGGTGTGTTCTCGCTTTGGGGAGGATCTGGAGGATTTTGAGCAGGCCGCTTACTATCGGGTGTGGAACAATATGCAGAGCCTGATAGATCGGGGGCTGGATCCGCTGACGGTGTTGATTGATCGGGCGCACGATAAGGGCATGGATTTTTTTGCCAGTTTGCGGCTGGGGTTGTATCAGAAGATGGACCCGGCGCACAGTACGGCGAATGGGGGGCGGGGTTTTGTGCACCAGGAGGTACGCGATCACAGCTTTGCGGTGCTGGAAGAATTGGCGACGCAGTACGAGACGGATGGGGTGGAATTGGATCTGGCGGCGGCGCCGGCGGGCAGTGCGTATTTGTTGCGGGATGAGGATGTGGAGGAGTACACGCCGGTGATTACGCAGTGGGTGGGGGAGGTGGCGGAGATGGTGCGGTCGCGGCCGGGCGGGGCGGGGCCGGTGGGGGTGCGGGTGTATCCTACTGAAGAGATCAATTTGTCGAGGGGGCAGGATGTGCGGGCCTGGCTGGAGCAGGGGCTGGTGGACTTTGTGGTGCCGATGGTTTACGCGCACAATTTGTGCGATTCCAATATGCCCATCGAGTGGTTGGTAGAGGCGGCGCATGCGGCGGACGTGTCGGTGTATCCGATGATCAATCCGTATTACCAGAAGGAGAGCCGCAAGTTCAAAAATCGCGACTGGGCGACGCCGGAGATGCTGCGGGCGGCGGTGGCCAATTATTGGGGCAAGGGGGTCGACGGCATGTACACCTTCTTTTTTAAATGGCCGCTGGACGATGCCGGGCGGCGGGCTTTGACCGAGATGGGGGATGCCGAACTGGTGCGCGAGGGGGACAAACACTATCTGGTGAACCTGGCCAGCGACTATGCGGACGAGCTGGGGTATAAGGCGCCTTTGCCGCTGGAGATTGCGGCGGCGGATGTGGGCACGGTGCACGCCATTCCGCTGTACGTGGCGGACGATGTGGAGAGGGCGGCCCAGCGCATCAGCGAGATTCGCCTGAAGGTGAATATACGCGATTTGACGGTGGCGGATCGCCTGGCGTTTCGCTTGAACGGGGCGTCGCTGGACAACGAAACGTGTCGGCGCAGTTTTAGTTGTGAGATGAATGCCTACGATGGGCTATGGCTGGAGTTTCGTTTGGAAGGGGTGCGGCCGCGGCAGGGCGACAATGTGCTGGAGATCGAATTGTTGGGACGGGCGGATCGGCTGATGAGTACGCTGGTGGTACAGGATATTGAATTGGTCGTCGAGTACAGCCCGTATCCATCGCTGTTGGGGTCGCAGTAATTCACGTTGACATTTTCTGGTAGCTGGGGGTTGGTCCGCTTGTAAGGTTGGAGGACTGCGAGGGACGGGTGTCGTTTTATATAAAGGATCTGGAGGATAAGATGGGCAAATGGCATTGCGTATTGGAGCTGGATGAGAAGAGAAAGATTATTGCGGGGAGTGAGGCGGCGTTGTGTGCTGCGGTGCGGGGGGGCGCCGACTTCAGGGTGGGCACGGTGTTCCACCACGACGAGCACGTCGACACGAGTTCGAGTAATCACGAGACGGTGCAGGAGGTGATGGACTTTCGCGTCGTCTATCTGGTGGACGATCGCTGGGTGGGCGGCATTCAGAATATGCGCATGCCGGTGTCGCTGCGCGAGGGGTTTGGGTCGCGGGCATCGATGTCGTTTTTTCTCTACAACCAGGACGGCCATCAGGCGGTGGCTCGTCCCTATCTAGACGGGGAGCCGGCGAGCGGCCAATTGGGGCCGGCGCCGGTAGGCGACCATGCCGAGATGCCCAAATACCACGAGTTTGAGAGTTGGGACGCGGGCACCAATGCACCATCGAGCAATTTTATCTACGACTTCAATACGTTTCGCTATTTCGTCTGCGAGCAGTGGGAGCAGGTGCTGGCACACGACGCCGAGGGGCAGGTGACGGACGGATCGGTCGAGGCGCTGGGGGATGCGGCGGCACAGGGGCGCGAGGTGAAGGTGGCCATCGCCGGGTTGTGCGACGATCTGGCGGGAAGCGGGGAGGTGATGCCTCACGAGATTTTTGCGCACGGGGGGGCGACGTATTATTACACGGAGAGCAAGTTGTTTATTACGGCGGCGCATCCACTGATTCGCACGCGGGTGAGTGTGCCGCTGGGATACACGAGTGAGGTATGGGATTTTGGCTGGGTGAAACCGTGCAGCAACGGCAAGGTGTTTTGCTGGCTGGTCGATCCGTATACGCTCAAGTATCACCGTAGTGAGGGGCGGTATGCGATGCGGTGGTTTGCGGGTAAATGATGGGCGTTGGCCTGTAACGCAGTTTGGGAGGAGCCTCTCGCTCATCCTCGCCGGCCATCCCTACCCGATCGTCCCACCAGAACCAACTCTAGCCACTTCTACAGAAAAGCCAAAAAAACACATGCCAGAATTCCCCCTTACATTTCGGGTACGCCAAAAGTTTGATGGCCCGCTGCTAAAGGATGTGTCCAGCACCGTCGAACAGGAGTTGGCAAAGCTGGATCTCGGCACAAAGATAAGCCCGGGTCAGACCGTGGCGATTACGGCTGGCAGTCGTGGGATCGAAAATATAGGGCCTATTCTCAAGGCAGTAGTCGCGCATTGCGAGAAGTTGGGAGCCGAGCCGTTTATCGTGCCGGCGATGGGCAGCCACGGCGGGGGGACGGCTGAAGGGCAGCGCAATATCATTGAGTCCTACGGTATTACCGAGGCGTTTTGCGGGTGCGAGATTCGGGCGAGTATGGAGACGGTGGTGGTGTGCCAGGCGGCGGAGGGGTTTCCGGTTTATTTTGACCGGCAGGCGTACGAGGCCGATCACGTGGTGGTGTGCAATCGCGTCAAGCCGCACACGCTCTTTGTGGGGGATGTGGAGAGCGGGTTGATGAAGATGATGTTGATTGGGCTGGGCAAGAACGACGGGGCGAAGATTTACCACCGCGCTATTAAAGATTACAGCTTTGGGCAAATTGTGCGCAGCGTGGCGCATGCGGTGCTGGGCAAGTGCGGCATTGTTGCGGGGTTAGCCATTGTGGAGAATTGCTACGGGCACACGGCGGCGATTGAGGTAGTGCGGCCCGAGGAGTTTGAGGCGCGCGAAAAAGTGTTGCTGCAGCAGGCCCGGCAGTGGCTGCCGCGGCTACCCTTTGATGTGGCCGACATTTTAGTGGTGGACGAGATCGGCAAAAATGTCAGCGGCTCGGGGCTGGATTTGAATGTGGTCGGCCGCAAGCATTTGTGGCACAGTCCGGCAGACGACGAATACCCCAAGATCAAAATGATCGCGGTGCGCGATTTGACCGAGTTGA
>CAXGRO010000512.1:0-4549 GCA_964012055.1 uncultured bacterium | reverse complement strand
GGCCGCCGTATCGCCGCCGCCCACAACGCTAATCGCGCCCTGTTCTGTAGAGCGGGCAATTGCTTCCCCTACCACCCGAGTACCGGCAGCAAAGGGTGCCAATTCAAATACCCCCATGGGGCCGTTCCACACAACGGTGCACGCCTCACTGAGTTTATCGGCAAATGTTTTGCAAGTTTGAGGACCGATGTCCAACCCCATCCAGCCGGCGGCCAGCGCATCGCGAACGACAATCTCCGTCTGCGCATCTGCGGCCAAGCGCTCTGCCACAACACTGTCGCTGGGCAATAGAAGTTCCACACCTGCTCTCTCGGCTTCCCCCATTACCCTTTGCGCAACTTCGACCAATTCCTCCTCCAGCAGCGAATCGCCAATCTCCAGTCCCATGGCTTTAAAAAAAGTATAGGCCATGCCGCCCCCGATAATCAGCGCATCGACCTTGGCCAAGAGGTGATCGATCACTTCGATCTTGCCCGAAACTTTAGCGCCGCCCATCACCGCTACAAAGGGCCTCTGCGGCTGGCTAATGGCCTCGTCCAAATAGCGAATCTCCCGCTCCATCAACAACCCGCTCACCGCCTCGTCCACATAAGTGGCCACCGCCGCAGTAGAAGCATGTGCTCTGTGCGCAGCGCCAAAAGCATCGTTGACATAGACGTCGCCCAATTGGCCCAATTGCCGGGCAAAGTCGGCATCGTTGGCCTCTTCCTCGGCATGAAATCGCAAGTTTTCCAGCAAGAGGACGTCCCCAGCCTGCAAACCGCGCCATAGCGCCTCTACTTCCGGCCCAACGCAGTCGGGCGCCAACCGCACTGCGCGTCCCAGACTGCGACTGAGCGCTTGCGCCACCGGCTCGAGCGAAAACTCCGGTGTAACCTTACCCTTGGGCCGCCCCAGATGCGACATCAACACCAGCGCCCCGCCCCGTTCGAGAATATAGTTTAGGGTCGGCAGAGCCGCTTCGATGCGCAGGAGGTCGGTAATGGCGCCCGCCTCGTCCAGAGGCACGTTAAAATCCACGCGCACCAGAACCTTCTTGCCAGCCAGTTCGATATCGGCAACCGTCTTCTTGGCCATGGTTCACCCGAAGAATACCCGCGCCAGGTCGTACAACTCCTGATCCACCATCTTTAATTCGCCGATAGCCTCTTCGAGATTGACCGGCACGATTTGATTGCCCTGCAGACTGACCATCTTGCCAAAGTCCTCCTGGTGCACTAGATCGATAGCGGCGGCGCCAAAACGCGTGCCCAATACCCGATCAAAAGCCGTGGGGGTGCCGCCTCGCTGCAAATGCCCCAGCACGGTCACCCGACTCTCAAAACCGGTGCGTTTTTCGACCTGCTCGGCGATGACCTGCCCCACACCGCCCAATTTCACATGACCAAATTCGTCCCGGCCACCGCTGGAAATCACATAGTCGTCGACCCCTTCGGGCTTAAACCCTTCCGCCACGATAACAATGCTGAAGTCCTTGCCGCGGTCGTGGCGATCTTCAATGGTTTTGATGATTTCGTCCACGCTATACGCCTGCTCGGGAATGAGCACCAGATCGGCCCCCCCCGCAATGCCGGCATGGGTGGCAATCCAGCCGCTGTGGCGCCCCATGACCTCAATCACCATCACGCGGTTGTGCGATTCTGCCGTGGTGTGGATGCGGTCGATGGCTTCGGTGACAATATTGATAGCCGTATCAAAACCAAAGGTGTAATCCGTATGGCTGATGTCGTTATCGATCGTTTTGGGCACCCCTACTACCGGCACCCCCAATTGAGTCAATTTGTGAGCCACCGTCAGAGTGTCATCACCGCCGACGGCAATGAGCGCGTCCAGTTTCATGCGCTTCATATTCTCGACGACAATATCCCCTCCATCCTCATCTTTAAATGGATTGGTGCGCGAGGTACCCAGAATGGTGCCGCCTTTGGGCAATATTCCGGAGACTTCCTCCGAGCCCAGCGGCTCCCACAAACACTCCATCATCCCCTTCCAACCCTCCAAAATGCCGCGGAAGCGATAACCATACGCCGCAATGCCCTTGCGCACAGACGCGCGGATGACTGCGTTGAGACCGGGACAATCCCCGCCGCCCGTCAAAATACCAATGGTCTTTTTGGCCATATTACTCTCCTCGACATGCGACTCGGAGCCCGCTCCCAATTCCCCGAATCGATTGCGTAACCTCCCCTTCACGCACTTCCAATAGGGCCATAAGTATAATTTCCAAAGGTAATTACGTCAAGCAAAGGATTATTCGGAAAGATAGGGACAAGCTAAGGCTAAAGCGCGCACCGATTCGGCTCCAGCCTGCTGCAGCGCCAGCGTACAAGCATCTAAAGTGGCCCCCGTCGTCACCACATCATCCACCAGACCAATGCGCCAATGCGGCGCCATCTCACCGCGCACAACAAATGCGTGCTGCAAGTTCTGTCGCCGCGCCTGGGCGTCTAATTTGGCCTGTTGCTGCGTATTGATCCGGCGCTTTATCGCGTCGAGATACAGCGGCTTTTCCAACGTTTGCGCCAACCCTCTAGCGATGTACTCACTCTGATTGTATCCGCGTTCCCGCTGGCGGGCGCTGTGCAACGGCACAGGTACCAGTACATCTATATCGGCCAATAAATGAGCAATACACGGCAATTCGGCCATTTGCCGTCCCAATACTATGCCCAACTGCCTCTGTTGACCAAATTTGAGGGCGTGAATGGCTTGCTGCAGGGCCTCGCCAAAGTCACCCAATACCACCGCCCGTTCAAAAGCGGGATCCCAGGCCGCACAATTGCCGCATTGCTCTACTGCGCCCACATAGGGGTTGCTACAGCGTTTACATCCAATAGTCGACCGACCCAGGACTTCCCGCCAACAAGATGGACACAAATATTTATCGTGTGCCTCAAGGTCTTTCTCACAACCTAAACAGTGCGGCGGAAAGACAAAATCCATCAGCGCCGCTCCCAGGGCGCGCACGATTTGTCTGGCCATCATCCCACTCCTGTAAACTCGCCTACCCACTTTCCCCTAAACCGTCAGGGATCTAACCGGAATAAAACAAAATCCGTGCCCACAGCCTATCCGTCGCATAAAAAAACACCCGGCCTCCGTGGTTTGCACCACCGAGACACCGGGTGTTTATGCCGCTTGTATCAAGCCACTAAATCAATAGTGTACTTCTCATTTTGCGGTCGACGGGCGATCTCTTCTTTCTCTTCCTCGCGCGATCGCTTGTTGCGGCGCTGTCTCCGCTGCTGGTGTCTGCTCTGCTCATCATTGATGCGCAGCCAGCTCCCCTCAATGCGATTAATCACGGTAACCTCCTTGTCACCATTGCCATCCTTGGCAAAGTTGCATTGACGAATTTTAACCGCCGCAGCGCGGCTTTGTTTATTATATCGGCAACCCGCTCTGTCCCTTAAAGTTATTTCTCTTCTCCAATGGCCCCTCCTGCATTTTAACATTGACTATGCACACCTACTTCTTTATCGTATCTCTATTAAAATTCTATACATTACGCCATTTTTCCTCTTTTCGATTCAGCAGGTATAAAATGCCGAAAAAACAAGCCTTTACCTTTCTTCTGTTTTTACTTTTAATCACCCAAAGCCTCCCACTCCAGGCCAATTACGAGCTCGTCTACGCACCCGGTGCCGACGACCCGCTAAAGGCCCACATTTACCAACTCGACAACGGTCTCAAAGTCTATCTGAGCACCAACCGCGAAGAGCCGCGCTTCTACGCCGAAATCGTCGTGCGCGCCGGCGGCAAACACGACCCGGCCGAAGCCACCGGCATGGCCCACTATCTCGAGCACATGCTCTTTAAAGGCTCGCAGCGCCTCGGCACCGTGGACTTTGCCCAAGAGCAACCCCACCTCGAGCGCATCACCGCCCTCTACGAAGAGCACTTCGACGAGACCGACCCCGCCAAGCGCCAGCAGATCTACGCCCAGATCAACGCCGAAAACCAGCAGGCCACCCAATACGCCATCCCCAACGAAATGGACCGCCTCTACTCGGCCATGGGCGCCCGCAATTTAAACGCCCACACCAGCACCGAAGAGACCGTCTACAAGATCGATCTCCCTGCCAACCGCCTGGAGCACTGGGCCCGCATCGAAGCCGAGCGCTTTGCCAACCCCGTCTTTCGCCTCTTCCAGACCGAGTTGGAAACCGTGTACGAGGAAATGAACAGCCGCCTCGACAATAAGAATGTCCTGATTTATAACGCTGCCTTCGGCCAACTCTACAAAGACCACCCCTACGGCCGTCCCCTTATCGGCACGGTGGAGCATTTAAAAACCCCCTCCATCCAGCGCATGTACGATTTCTTCAACACCTACTACGTGCCCAATAACATGGCCATCATCATCTCCGGCGACATCGACATCGACGCGACCATTCAGCTCATCGACACCCACTTTTCCTCCTTTCAACGCCAAAAACTGCCCAAAGAACCCAAATACAAAAAACCGCGGGTCAAAGACGCCGAGCGCGTCACCGTCCACTACCCGGGCGAGGAAAACGTGCGCCTGGCCTTCCTCACCGTGCCCAAC
>CAXGRO010000511.1:0-4564 GCA_964012055.1 uncultured bacterium | reverse complement strand
CGCCGCGGCCGCCTGCAAGAGGCCAGGGTGTATTACGAACGGGCCATTGCCATCGATTCGAGCAATGTGCGGGCGCATTACAATCTGGGTTTGTTACACGGTCAAATGCGCCAATACGAGGCGGCCGTTGGGGCCTACCGCGCGGCGTTGCGTTTGAACCCCCAGCACGCCGATTCACACTACGGTTTGGGGTTAGTTTTGCACAAGGCGGGGCGTCATGGTGAAGCTGTGCCGCATTACCACAAAGTGTTAGAAGCGGTGCCGAGCCACTTTGGGGCAGCTTACAACCTGGCCCGGGCATACCAGCGTTTAGAGCGCCGCCGGGCGGCGCTGGAGCAATTTGAGCGGGCGCTGAAAATAAATCCGCAAGCGGCAAAGATCTATTATCATCTGGGAGAATTGTACGGCGAGATGGGACGTCGGGATGATATGACGAAGGCGTGGAAAACGCTGTTGCGGCTGGCCCCCAATCACCCGCAAGCTGAAAATGTACGCGCTGTGCTGGATAATTACGCTGTGCAGGAGAAGTAGGCGGGTGGACAGTGTCAAGTTTTATTTCTTGATTTGTGGACAAATTTTTATTACTCTTTATGAGATATGATAAAATAAGCCAATCCTTTTTGTGAAAGGAGGTCATTAAAGTAGTTTTCAGACTGAGAAAAAGAGTTATAAACATAGCTAGTTTTTTCTTCTTCGAGTTGACCATTTGAAGTATTTCTTTCACTCATCCGCCAAGGAGGCAGATAATGCGCAAAGTCGTAACTTTGGCAGCGCTAGCAATCATGGTGTCCGCGACCGCTTCGTGGGCCCATTTCGGCGATATTCTCTTCGCCGTGCAGTTCCCCGATGAGAACATTCCCACCATCGACGGCAATCTCAGCGATTGGGACGTGGCTTCCATCGAGCCCTACGAAGTGGGCAACGACCAGATGGGCGATTCGTTCATCGGCCGCGGCGTCGGCGAAATCGACGTCAGCGACCTGAGCTTGCGCCAGGTCGTGGGCTGGAACGACAACACCGACCAGCTCTATTTTGCCGCTGAAGTCTTCGACAATGTGCACAACGCCGACCGTGAAGATCCCGGCCAGTTCTGGGCCGATGACGCCTGGGAAATCTACATGTCGCCCTCGCACCCCGAGGCCGACGGCGGCGGCCCGTACACTCCCGGTGAGGGCGGCATCACCAGGCAGTCCTTCAACTTTGCCCTGCCCCCGGTAGGCGGCAACTACGGTCAGTTCATGCCCGACTTCGAGTGGCGCACCGACCCCTTTAACAACGACGTCTGGGGCGTGGCCTGGAGCTTTGAAGGGGAAGAATTTGGCGAGAGCACGTATTTTTACGAACTGTGGGTACAGCCCCTCGACTTCATTCCCGACGACGGCGATCGCGACTCCGTTGAAGAGACGGACTTGGAAGAGGGCCTGACCATCGCCCTCAGCTGGACGTTTGGCGACTTTGACGAGCCGGGCACCCAGTATCAGGGTTTCTGGTCGATCTCGCCGAATGGCTGCTGCCGCGCCGACAACGACATGATTATGGCCGAGCTCGACGACAGCATCGACTGGGGCTCCCAGGTGACGGCTGTTGAAGACAACACTTGGGGTCGTATCAAGTCTGAGTTCAGCAAATAAGCGAGAGTGTCTTAGGGATGAGGCTTTAGTTGACTCATCTTAGATAAAAAGGCGATGGACGCTTTGCAGTCCATCGCCTTTTTTCGTACTATACGTAGTCCGAAGCAATATAAGTGTCTAATTTTGTTCTTTATTATCGAGGAAGAATCGCCATGAATAGATCGCGCTTTTTGCTGTTTATAGCGGTTGCGATGGGTTGGCTTTTGATGGGATCGGACGCCGTTGCGCAGGAGGACGTGGGCACCCGTTTGGGTGTGCAGCGCGGCGGTCGTGTCAGCTTTGAACCCATGGGCGCGGGCGTGCTCATCGACGCCCTGGATCCGTCGGTGCGCAAGTGGTACATCCCCCAGGAACTCCACAACGAATACGCCTGGCGCCAGTGGGAGTATTCCAATTACGCGCGCAACCACTACCAGCGCTACGTGAGTGTGAGCCTGGAAGGCGATTATTTCTACGATGCCTTTGGCAACTTTGTCAACCACGGCTGGCTCATTTTTAACAACGTGCAGTCGCAGCCGCTGCAGCGCGGTAACCAGCTCTTTAAAGACACCCGCTTCAACCAGTTTTTTAACAGCGTGGTCATCGCCTCCGACTCCAAGGGCCAGTACTTCTACGCCCTGACCATTGGCAACGGCATCCGCACCACTTTAACGCCCATGACGTTTTCCAAGCCCGATTTTGACGGCGTGCAGTTCGACCTGGCCACTGATAAATACATGCTCACCTTCCTCTACTCGCGCCTGAGCGAGTCGGGCGGCTCGAACACCTTTGCCGAGGGCATCAACCGCACCAACAACACCACGATGATGGGCGGCCGCACCACGGTGCAGGTGGGCGACTTTACCACCCTGGGTTTTAATTTTGTCAACGCCCACCAGTCCAACACCCTCACCGACGGCTTTGGCGGCAACCCGCTCACTGGCGAGTTGACCGTGGACCAGAAGGTGGAGGCGATCTCCTGGATTGAAGTGCAGCTCAGCGACGATTCGCCCGAAGACGGCATCGGCGGCGCCGCTTTTTTTCCGGCCGGCTCCGACATTATCATCACCTACCTAGATGGGGACCGGGTGCGGGGCAAGGAGATCGGCTTTGAGCCCATCGTCGAGGGCGGTTTTCCGCAGGAAGGGTTTATATCGGCCGACGGCAACGAGCGCATCACCCTGCGCTACGACTTTGACAGCGCCGACTACCTATTATCCGCCCCCCAGGACAAAACGCAGATTCGCGAGGTGAAATTTGAGCTGGTGCTGGGCAACGACTACGTGGTGCACGCCACCTCCAACCGCCAGCTGGGCCGCAGCGACGACCCGGTCTTTTTGATGGTGGCCCAGGCCGAGGGCAACGTCAAGGACAACACCAACCTCAAGGTGGTCTCCTTTGACTACGGCCTGCCCACGGCCACCCAGATCTTCGGCTTCACCATCGAGTTTAAGGACGTCAAGGGTTTTAGTATGTACGGCGAATTCGACAACAGCCGCGTCTACCGCAAATATCCCTATCCCAGCAACGACCAGGGCAACACCGACCACAAAACTTCGTCGGGCATTGAAGACCAGACCTCGGCCAACGCCTGGATGGTCAATTTGACCAAGAACGCCTACCCCTATTTCCTCTTTGGCGAGGCGTTCAGCATGGATCCGGACTACGCCACCAGCGTCTACATTACCGAGCAGGACGGTTTTGTCGACTACAATTCCGGTTACTTTGAAAACCGCAAGCCCGAAAACATCGAGCGCTTCATCGTCGAATTGGTCGAGGACAACGACGACCAGGACCGCTTCCCCGACTGGGGCCGCAACGACGCGCTGAGCACCGACTTCACCGTGTTCCCGGGCTGGGACGAGAACAACGATTTCATTCCCGACTTCAACCAGAACGACAACGGCCGCGTCATCAACCTCATTCCCGACTACGAGGAGCCGTTTTTGCGCCAGCACGTCGACCGCCCCGAATTCCTCTACGGTATCGACACCAACAACAACACCTGGGTCGACCGATTTGAAAACGACCTGCGCCCCGACTTCCCCTACCGCCGCGGCCACGAGGGGTTTAACATTTATCTGGGTGCCTACCTGGCGCCGCAGGTGCGCTTCACCGCCGGCATTTTGCGCGAAGAGGTCATTGCCTCGGACCAGCGCAACTACACCAGTTACGCCATGCTGGTGGCCGACCTCGACCACCACCGCTGGGGCAAGCTCAAGGCCATGGAGGTGGTCAAGAGCATCAAAGACGACATCCCCGACGACCTCTTGCAGTGGGACAACAGCAACACCTTGCGTACCGACCGCAACGTAGAAGTGCAGGATCCGCTGTTGGGCCGCGACACCTTCTACAACTCGCTGTACATCGGCCACGACTGGAATTTGGTGGAAAATTTGACGCTGAAGAACGCGATCAAACACGACCTGTGGCACCAGCGCATGGACCGGGCCGAGCGCTCCCTCTTTGGTTTGGGGTCGGACGAGTTCTTCTTTGGCATCCTCAATAAGGCCGAATACCTCTACCACCTGGGCGGCGTGCGCATTTCGCCGCGCTGGAAGAGCGAGTACCGCCGGCAGAGCTACGATCTGTTCACGGCGCAGGACCGCGAGGAGTTGACCGAAATTTTTGGCACCGTGGTCGACATACCGCTGCTGACGCGCACCACCCTCACCACCGGCGTCGAATACGTCATCTTTAAGGACATTGAAGATGACATTAACAACTTCAAGTCTTTCATCAGCGCCGGCCAGGTTACCAACGTTTCCGACTACCAGGGGTACCGCCTCACCACCCAGGTGGGCATGAAGTTTGACGTGCGCGACTTTGAGGATCCCGGCATCAAAACCAAAACCGTGACCGAAGGTTTTATCACGGTGTATGCGGGATTGGGCAATTAGGTTAGGCAATCAAAAACAGCGCACAGCAAGGGCGGCCTCCTTATGGGTTGCCGC
>CAXGRO010000510.1:0-4573 GCA_964012055.1 uncultured bacterium | reverse complement strand
CAAGCCATAGGGCGCCTTCTTGGCTTTGCAAAATCGCGTACACCCGCCCACTCGCTAGCCCGTCGGGAATCCCGTAGCTATGCCACAAACCCTGGTTAGTCCCCACGCCCGCCACTACCGCATGTCCGTCGCCCGCTTCCACCGCCAAAACCCCGCTCGGCGGCACGGCGAAGTGGACCTGTTCCCTAACCGCCGGGACGCAACGCCAGGGCGTGCGGCACCTTTTCCCCGTGGCCAAACTCCACTTGCGCGACGTACTCTCCCGCGGGCAAGGCGAGCGAAAAATCGCCCGCCCTATTGCTCTCTACTTTAAACCACATGTCCTCCCGCGCCTGCGATTGAAAGCGCACTTTAACCTTACCTACACCCTCCTGCATGTCCTGCCACTGCAGGCGCCCTTGCACCACCGCCGGCGCCGCGCAGCCCTCCACCAAAACCAAATCGCCGCGCCGGTCTACCCCTTCCAATTTGCGAATGCCCCTACCCCACGACATCCAAGAAAACGACTCGTCGGCGTCCTTGTCTCCCACTACTATATCCAACCCCAAGCTCTTGCCCACGCCCACCTCCCTCTGGCCGACGCCCTCCAGATCAAAACGCCACTCGTAATAGTGACCCTGTGCGGTGCGCCGCAATCCCAATTGGACGCGTTCGCCGCCGACGGCACTCTGTTCGCCAAATACAAAATGCTGAACGGCCGTCGACGACCGCTCGCCGTGATCCACATCCAGATAGACTTCACAGCCATCCTGACTATTCCACGTGCCCGTATCCGTGGCGTCTATAACAACGGATTGGTCCCGCACCTCCACCGCCACATACAGGGCGTTTTCCGCCACATTGTAAGCAGCGCGAAAATGGGCGCTAAAGTCGTTTTCGTCCTCGGGACTGACGCCGTATTCGGCCAGAGCGATGGGGTAGGACTCCGCCTTTGGCCAATCGGACAGATCGCCGTCTACAACAATGTTGTTTTGCGGATAAGCCAGCGCGACTTGGCCGTTGTAGGCCGCGGCAGAAGAGGCAAAAAGGATAAAACTGCAGGTTAATGCGGCAAACCAGACTATATGTCTATGCATGGGGTCCTTATATCACTAGAACGAGGACAAAAATAAATATACGGGCTCCACCCCTACGATCTATGTTTGTAAAATACCACCTCACTGTCAACAGGCCATCTGCGACAAGTGTGTTGACGCACCGCAACCCTCAATCCTAAATTAGGATCTATCAAGGAGTTTACCATGCTAAGCGCAGAACAAATTGCCGCCTATCGCGACCAGGGCTATCTCAAAATCGAACAATTCTTCACCCCGGAAGAAAGCGAAGAACTCGCTGCGGAAATGGTGCAGGTCATCGAACAATGGGGCCAGGAAACTATCGGCTGGATAGGCCCCTGGCGCGACCGCTACCTAGAAGAAGACGAGCGCCTCAACACCAAAGCCGTCTTCATGCACAACCCGCACTTCTACTCCGCCGCCTGGGGCCGCGTCATTTTCCACCAGAAATTAGTCGGCTGCGTGCAACAATTGGTCGACGCCCCGGTGCAGTGGCACCACACCGTGCTGCACGCCAAACCGCCCGACAAGGGCACCCCGTTCCCCATGCACCAGGACTACCCCTTCTACCCCCACGACGGCCCGGACTTTGTCGACTGCCTCTTGCACCTGGACGACACGCCGCTGGAGAGCGGCGCCTTCATGGTGGTGCCGGGCAGCCATAAAATGGGACCGCTGGGACACGTGCTGGGGCCAGAGACAGCGCCCCACCTGCCACCGGATAAATACCACCCCGACAAAGTCGAAAGCGTGGCGGTGCCGGCGCAGCGCGGCGACATGATATTTTTCAGCTACCAGACCATCCACTGGTCCGACTGCAACCGCACCGATGCCTGGCGCAAATCGGTGCGCTTTGGTTACCACAGCACGGCTATGCGGCCAATAGGCCGCGCCGCGGACGACCCCTACCGCATCGACCAAGACAACGTATTGGAACGCAACAACAATATCATCGTATCGGGATTCCGCATGAACGAGGAGGAGCCGGCGGCCACTTAAAACAACGATAGCCGCCGCAGTCGAGCGCAATTTCCATACCGGGTTTCGACGCGGACAACACTTCACGCGCCGGCAACGCGCTGCATCCACAATTGCTCTTTGCCCATCCCGACAAAGAGCAATTTCTGCATCAGCTCTGCCTTTAGCGCGGCGCACTCCGGCGCGTTCCACAGATTGTTTATTTCGCCGGGGTCTTCCCGCAAATCGAACAACTCCCCGTAGCCGCGCTCAAAGTACAGCCTCAACTTATAGCGCTCATCCACCCAGGTCTTGAGATGAATCGTCGTCGGCTCGTGGCGATTCTCTACGACCACGTGATCCCTGCCGGCTTCCGCCCGGCCACACCACACCGCACTCTGGTCGTCTCTTGAGCAATTACCTATTATTGTGAACCATCACTCAAACGGAGTTGCACATGACACTTGCAGGACGAGTAGCCATAATCACCGGCGGCGGCCGCGGCATAGGCCGCGCCACCGCCCTGGCTCTTGCCCAGGCCGGCGCCAAAGTAGTGCTCGCCGCCAGGACCGACACAGAAATTAACGATGTCGCCGACCAGGTGCGCGCCCTGGGCAGCGAAGCCCTGGCGGTGGCGACAGACGTGACCGACAAAGCCCAGGTAGAGAACCTGTTCCAACAGACCATCCGCACTTTTGGCCAGGTGGACATTCTGGTCAACAACGCGGGCGTGGCCATTCACAACCCCATTAGCAAAATTGACGAAGCCGATTGGGACCTCAACATTACAGTCAACCTCAAGGGCACCTTCCTCTGTACCCAGGCAGTATTTGAACACATGTGCCAGCGCCAAACCGGATACATCATCAACGTCTCCTCCGGCGCCGGCAAAAAAGGCTACGCCGGGTATGGCGGCTATTGTGCCGCCAAATTCGCCGTCGGCGGTTTTACCGAGGTGACGGCGGAGGAAGGCAAACCCCACGGCGTTAAAGCGTCGGTCGTCTGCCCTGGTCCCACCGACACCCGGATGCGGCGCGACAACCACCCCGACGACGTGTTGGAACACCTCTCCATGCCCGAAGACATCGCCGACGCCATCCTCTTTGTCGTAACCCAACCGGCCCGCGCCCACACCCTGGAAATTGTCGTGTGCGCTCCCTTGATGTAACTCGCATTCGGAGAACGCTATTTATGCAAGTCGACCTGCAAAAGTTCCGCCAGGACGGGTACCTCATCCTTAAAAACGTCGTCCCGCCCCAACAACTGGACGAACTCCGCCTCTCCGTCGAGCTGATGGTCGACCGCGAAAAGGCCCAATCCACCGCCAATCGCCAAAACGGCGAGCCGCGCGGCGGCGCTTGGTACCAAAGCATCCAGCCGCGCCTGGACCTCAACTCCATAAGCGCGCAAACCGCCGACGTCATCGACTTCTGCCTGGGCGAGACCACCCACGGCGTCAGCCAGCAATTGCTGCAGGCGCCCCACGCCGCCCTCACCACCTTTGGCGCCCTGTGCAGCGGCCTCATCGACTACGGCTACACCGACTGGCACCGCGACGCCAGTTCGGCCGAGCAGGCCCCACTGGGCGGCATGCAAATGGACCTGATGGAAAACGCGCCGGGCTACGTGCAGTGGAACATTGCGCTCTACGAAGACGATGTGTTCTGGGTCTTGCCCGGCAGCCACAAACAGCCCACCACCGAAGCCCAGCGCCGCCAGCTCTTGCTCGATCCCAAAGCGCAGTTGGAGGGCGGTGTCCCCGCCGTTTTGCAGCCGGGCGACGGCGTAGTCTACCCCAACCTGATGATGCACTGGGGCAGCACCTACACCAGCAAATTGCGCCGCACCATCCACATGGGCTACCGCTCCTTTGGCAGCGATATTTTTCCCTACATCCACTATCTGGATTGGTATCACAACGACGACTTCTTGCAGTACGTATCCCCCTCTGCCCGCACCCACTTCGAACACATCGCCCCCCTCTACGACGCCGAGCGCAACCAGGTAGAAGCCACATTGCGCGCCATCGCCGCCGGCGACGACGAAGCCTTCCGCCAGCACCTGGCCACCCTGCACCCCGGCGCCAACGGCCGCATCGTGAGCACCATCCTCCTCTGCCGCCTCGCCAATAAAATCGTTCAGCTGCACCAGCCCGACCTGGCCCGCCTATCGGCCGCAGAACGCCGCCCGCTCATAGACGGCTCACCCCCGGCCTGCTACGTCGAAGACCTGGCCCAGCGCTTTACGCCAGACCAGGCCACAGCCTTGGAACAGCGCCTCGCCCCCCTCAACGCGCGCCTCCAGCAAGACGCCGAACGCGTCCACCAACACTACGCCCAAGTCTACGCCGACCTCAAACCCAACGCCCCGGTCCCCAACTTCGAATCCCGCCCCCTGCGCACGTTTAACCACGACATGCCGGCAGAATTTGACGTAGACGAGTTCATCGAGAGCTGGAATACCTAGAATAATAGTACCGTTCAATTTTTAGAACCAACGCAACCACAAACCACATGCCCACTGGCGTCAGGGGGTGGGGGTGTTGCCGGCGGTGCTTTGTG
>CAXGRO010000509.1:0-4585 GCA_964012055.1 uncultured bacterium | reverse complement strand
CACTCGCCGCCATTAAAGGCAGCGCGGCCGCCTGGAATAAATGGCGGACAGAAGCCCCCGCCGCCGCACCCGATCTCACAGCCGTCATTCTCAACGGCGCCGATTGCGCCGGGGCCAACTTCGAAGAGGCCAACTTACGCGCCGCCGATCTCAACGGCGCCGACTTCACCGGCGCCAACCTCACCGCGGCCCAACTCTGCGACGCCCACATCCAAACGGCCAATTTTACCGACGCAGACCTGACAGAAACCGACCTGAGCCGCACCGCCCAATATCTGCCCTGCACCTACATCCACACCGGCGCCGACGCCGACGCGCCCTTTGCCGAAGTCCTTGGGCAAATACCGGGTGACGTGACGCGTCTCGACAACGACGGCGCGTGGACCACAGAAGACCTCTACCGCGTATTGCAGGGCGGCGAAGTCCGCCGGGAGGAACGCTTTATTACTGTATTTCAGGAGGGACAGATCCGTCCGGACGCGCGCTTTCTGCTGGCTCTATCGGCCCACAATGCCAACAATCCGTTGATGATAAAACTGCTGCACGCGGCGGCTCAAGTAGAAAAACAACAAGGGCACTACAGCATTGTACCTATCGAAATAGACGCGCGTTTTGCAGAGTTCGACGGCGGCTGGCAACAGCTGCTGCACCGGCGCTCCAACAACCTAAATTTTGCCCGCTGGAAATCCTCGGCCCATTTCAACGAGGCCCTGGGTGTCTTATTGACTGACCTGCGCGGCCCCAAACACAACCCCACCCTGCCACCCATTCAAGCGGCGCGCACGATCGGTCTCAAAGAAGGCGAAACGCACGGGCGACGCGTCTTGAAGAGCATAACCAACTACAACAAGCGCCAGAGCGGAAGCGGCTCTTCTTCCTAAGATTTCTTTCCACAACGTTTAGAATTTTTTTCTGCACCTCCCAGGCCGCACATCTACCCCTATTAATCGCGCTCATACTCGTCCGGCTTGGAGGCATTGGGGGGCCAATACCCGTCGCACGACTGGCGCCACATATTGCCGCACATGCTGGTGAGTATGCTCCACTCGCTGGGGCCGGCATCGGGATCGGGGTGGAAGAGAACGCGCTCGCCCCCCGCTTCTTGCGTTGCCCTTAATATGCCGGCCAGATCACGCGCCGGCATGGCGTCGCCGGCGTGCGGGGTGCGGCCGGTCGACACCCAGAAGATGGTCTTGTCGACGTCTTTAATCGCCTCCAGCGCCCGCTTGGTTTCGTGGTAGACGATCTCGGAGAAAAACTCGTCGGGAAAACCCATCTCCATATCGAGCAGCGAGTTTACCCCCGGCAGGTCTAAACCGAACAGCGATTTGACCAGCTCAAAGCTGTCGGCCTCGGTCAATTCGGCATTCCACTCACAAAACTTCTGCACCCAGCGCGCCACCGTGCCGTACATACCGTCAAATCCACGGTGCCAGTAATAGTGCTTGGGAAAGATGTAATCGAAATACGGCGGCATCTGCTGATAATTCTGACCGGTCAGCGACGAAAACGCCGTGATGCGCGGAATGCCGCCCAATTCCACATAGCGGTCCACTTTGTCCAGATCGGCGCGCGCCTGCTGCCACACCCGCAGCGAGCGTTCCTGGCGGGCGCGCAGCCAGTAGAGGGCATCCTCGTTGATATCAAAGAGAATGAGACCGGCCAACGTGCCGCCGCCGGCGTGGTAGCGCACCTTGTCGGGCGTCAGATTGTGGAAAGACTGGCGCAGGTGGTTTATGCCGCGCTCCAAACGATCTACCTCAAAGCCGAATTCGGCAAACTGCGTCCGCTCATGCGGGCGCAACTCAAAAAGCTCGCCGCCGTGGTGCCAGGCCAGTTCGTAGTGGTTTTCGCCCGGGCCGTCGATGATCACGCCGTTGACCTGGGGATAGCGGTTCACCAGGCTCTGCACGTGCGCCGTGGTGCCGCTGTCGAACACCATGATGTGCCAACCGCGCCCCGCCGCGTCGTCGAGCATGGCGCTGAGGGCGTTCTCCTTTTCCTCATCGCGGGGCGCCTCCTCGGGCGGCTCCAGGCCGAGGGCGGCATAGGCTTTGGGGTCTTGCGGGAAGGCGGGAACTCTGCCGCCGTCTTCCCCCATAAAGAACATGCGGCCGACCACAATGCCGCGCACGCCGCCGTCTTCCCAGGCGTCGAATATCTCCTTGTAATTTTCCATGTAGCGTTCGAGCGGGTTAAAAACAAAGATCCAGAATTTCATAATATTTTCCTTTTGGTGAGTTTGTACATTAAAACTGTGTAGGTGTTGTAATGCGGACTGGGATAACCTCTCGCTCAGCGATCTTTGAGGTAGAATTTATAAATCCAACTCAGTATAGTATTATTACTCCATAGAACACAACAACTCAATGGCCGCCGCCCGGATCTGTTCTTCCGCCTCGGCGTCCAGCGCCGCAAACAGCGGCTCGTCGCCGCCTTCGCGATGCGCGTCCGCAGTCGGCAAATAACCCGCTTCAGGACAGGGGTTGCAGGTGACTACCACTCGGTCAAAAGGCGCGGCGGCGCGAATGGCCTTGGCCGTTTCGGCAAACGGCTCGCCCGGCATGTGCAGCAGCGCGCTCGACCCCAACGCCACGGCCCGCAGGGTAAAATCGTATGTCGGCTGTTCCTGGTATTGCTGCGTCAGCCAGTACTCGTAGCGCGCCAACCCCTCTGCCTGGCGCGGCTGCTCTTCCCAGTGACGCCGCGCCTCTTCCACCGACCCCACAGCCCGTGACGGCGGCGCAATCGTTTTAGTCGCCAGGCGCAGTTCTACGTCCTCTCCCAGTTCCACTTCCCCAATAATCCCCTGCGCCGTCGCCGCCAGCGATTCGGCAATGCGGCCGCAGGGATCATCGCCCAAACGCACCGGATGCACATTGCCCAGGCCGCCCTGTAAAAACAGCGAATCGCAGCCCGCCTCTTCCAAAATACCCGCCATGCGCCCCGGATAATCTCCCGAGATATTGCCGCGCTGATCCCACAGCGCCAGGGCGTGGCAGCCAAAACTGGTCAGCGCCAGCGGCCGCTTGCCCTCGCGCTCACAGTAGAGCACCCCCATCTGCGGGTCCACTTCGTCGTAGTGCAGATAATCGGGCGGCTTAGGGAACTCCGTCAGCGACACCATGCGCAATTGGCCCTTGTCGTCGTGGGCGCGGCGGTTGTACGATAGTCCTTCTTCGGCCTGCCCCACGCCCATAATCAAACGGGCCGGCACCGCATCCGCCCGCGCCTGCCGCACCGCTGCGGCAGCAGCTCTGGCGTAGGGCTCCTCCCCGCCAAATTGCTTGAGCGCTTCGGTCGGCTGGTTCACATAGTACTGAAAAAAAGTCGGACCGGTACCCAGATGGCTGGCCCCAGGCAAAATCCAATCCGGATCAATATCTTCGCCCTCCAGCTCTTTTGCCATCAAAGCAAAAAAATACTCGTCAAAAAGAAATAAATCCGCCGCCAGGAAGGTCACCTGGCGCTCCCCCTGGCGCAGGTGCAGGGCGCGCAAAAAAATCGGATCAAAGATCTCAAAACTAGGCGGGCTATCCAGCTCCGGTGTAATTTCCACTCTGGCAAAACCGGCGAGTATAGGTTCAGACATGTCACACCTCCCTAAGCATCCATAGCCTGAGCCATGGCCTCAATGTGTTCGGGCCCGGCGCCGCAGCAAGCGCCTATAAAGCGGATGTCCTCCCGCACCGCCTCTTGAACAAATTGCGCAAAACGCATCGGCGGCACCGGGTCGCCCGGCGACCACCACGAATGCCAGGCCGAGGGCTGACAACAAATGGGCACATCCACGGCGCCGCGCATGGCCACGGCGTAGTCCAGCATCTTGTCGGGCGCCCACAGACAATTGACGCCCACCACGTCGGCGCCGGCGTCCACCATGCGGCGGGCGCATTCGTCGGCGGCAAAGCCGTCCAGCGTCTTGCCTTCCTCGCCCTCCATGCTGACGCTGGTCACTACGGGCAGGTCCACGTCTTTGACTATTTCCAGGGCGACCAGAGCTTCATCGAGCCACGAAAACGTCTCTAAGATGAGGAAATCGACACCCTCGTCAACAATCCAGGGCAATTGCTCCTGCAACCAATCGCGGGTGCGCTCCTGGCTGGCTTTGTTGGACGGGTCGTAATCCTGGTAAAGTATGCTGGGGCTGTTCAGATTGCCCGCCACCAGGGCTTCGTCGCCGGCGATCTCGCTCGCAATGCGGCAGGCGGTGCGGTTGATTTCTTCGGCGCGCTCGCCAAAGCCGGCGCGCTCCAGCATGTTGGAGGTGCCAAAGAAGGTAAGGGTTTGCAAGACCTGGGCGCCGGCGTCTTTGAATTCCCGGGTGATGCGGCTTACTTCATCGGGGTGTTTGGTGACAACTTCGGGGGTCATGGAACCGGCTTCGAGGAAGCCTCTGAGGCGCAGGCCCATGAGGTAACCGCCGTCGCCCAGGACGAAGCCGTTTTGTAGGCGTTCTAATAAATTTTGTTTTTCTGACACGATGTTCTCCTGTGCGTTTTGGCCGTTGGTTCTGGTGGGACGGTCGAAGAGGGGGTGGTCCCTCGCTCATTCTCGCCGGGCTTCCTGCCCGGCTCCGAGGTCA
>CAXGRO010000508.1:0-4587 GCA_964012055.1 uncultured bacterium | reverse complement strand
CGAGGGGGGGCGGGTGGAGATTTTGGAGGCGGATGAGGAGGGGGGCAATATTCGTCGGTGCGGCGAAGACATGCGCGCCGGCGAAGTGGTGATAGCGGCGGGGACGGAGTGCGGCATAGGAGAGGTCAGCGTGTTGGCGGCGCAGCAGCACACTTTTGCAACCGTGTACCGGCGCCCGACGGTGGCCATTTTTTCCACCGGGGACGAGTTGGTGGAAATCGACGAGCCGCTGGAGCCTGGCAAGATTGTCAACAGCAATACCGCCTCTCTGGCGGCGCTGTGCCGGGCGCACGGAGCGGTGCCGCTGATGTTGCCCAGCGCCGCCGACACGGCGTCCGACACGCGGCGGGTGGTGGAGATGGCGCTGACGGCGGACTTTGCCATTTCGTCGGGCGGGGTGTCGGTGGGGGAGTACGACTACGTCAAGCAGGTGCTGGACGACATGGGGGCCGATATCAAATTGTGGCGAGTGGTCATGAAGCCGGGCAAGCCGCTGTTCTTCTGCCTTATTGCGGGCAAGCCCTACTTTGGGGTGCCGGGCAATCCGGTGTCGAGCATGATGTCGTTTTTGCAATTCGTGCGGCCGGCTATTCGCAAGGTGGGCGGTTACAGCGGCGCCGATTTATACCTGCCCGAGGCGCGGGCGGTTTTGGACAACGAAGTGGAAAACGACGGCAACCGCCGCAATTATTTGCGCGCCCAGCTGCACTATGCGGACGGGCAAATTTGCGCCACCACGCGCGGCGGCCAGGGCTCGCACATGATCACCTCCATGTTGGGCGCCAACGGTTTTGTGGTGCTGGAGCCGGAAGAGAAGGTGGCGGCCGGCGGCGAAGTGAGGGTGCAACTCATAGGAAAGGTCTTCTGATGAACCGACCCCCGGAACAATTCAAACGCCTTGATGCCGCGCACCTGCGCGACTTTGCCGCCCGCTGCCTCAAGGCCGCCGGCTTGTGCGCCGACCACGCCGAACAGCTAGCGCAATTGTTGACCAATTCGGATTTGCGCGGGGTGTGCTCGCACGGTACGCGGGCGCTGGGCGGTTACTGCAATAGCTTGCGGCAGGGGTACATCAACCCCAACCCCAATGTTGCGGTTTTGCAAGAAACGGACGTGATGGTGCAGGTGGACGGCGACGGCGGTTTGGGGTATGCGCCCATGATGCTGGCCACCGAAATGGCCGTCACCAAAGCCAAGGAAAAGGGCATGGCCGCCGCCGCCGCCGTGCACATTGGCCACTACGGCTCGGCGGGGCACTACGTGCGCCGCGCCATGCAAGACGGCTGTACGGCGTTTTCGGTGCAGGGCTCGCACCCCGATTACTTTGGCGAGGGCGGCGGCAATAAGGGGCAGCAGGCGGCCTATTGGGGCAACCCGCCGCTGTGCTTTGGTTTGCCTTCGCAAGACGAGCCGCCGTTTGTGCACGACGTGGCCACTTGCATTATGGCCGACTACCAGCGAGGCGAGGAATACGACGCGCTGCAGGAGATGATCCCGGCGGCCTTTTTTAAATCGATGGGTTACACGGGGGTGGGCATTGCGCTGGGCGGGCCTTTTGTGGGTACCAACAATGCGCGCGCCCGAGACGTGACGGCCCGGTGGAGCGGGGTGCGGCAGGGGGGGTTGATTGTGGTGATGGACATTGGATTGTTCGCCCCGCCGGAGGAATTTCGCACCGGCGTCGACAATTTGGTGCGGGGGGTGCGGGAGACCATGATCCCGGTGCGCGGCTACGACGAGGCGACGCTGCCGGGCACTATCGAGTACCGCAAAGAACGGGAGTACGGCCGCGACGGGGTGCCGGTGGGGTTGGAGGACGTGGAAAATTTGGAGGACGTGGGGCGGATATTCGGCGTGACGCCGCCGTGGCGTTAGTCCAGCGAAACGCCCTGCAGCATGAGGTTGACGGCGCGGTTGCGCTGCAACAGGTTGGTGTAGCCGCGCGAGTGGTAGCGGCCCGGGCGATGAGTTCGATGGGGTCGGGCAACTTGATCAGGTAGTCGTTGGCGTCCAGGGCAAACGCCTGGGCTTTGGTTTGAGCCTCTTCCTTGCCCGAGAGGATGACCAGCGGCACGTCGCGCGTTTTTTCGTTGTCGCGCAAGAGCCGCGTTAAGGTGAGGCCGTCGATATTGGGCATGACCAAGTCTAGCAAGATTACTGTGGGCGATATTTCTTCGGCCCGCGCTATGGCCTGAGTCGAGTCTTCGCAGAAGTGGAAGTTGATGTCCGCGTCTGCGGTGAGGATGCGGCGCACGGCCTCTCAGTACGCCTCCTGGATTTGCCTATTCGATTCGGCCAGCTGGGCATTGGCCTCTTCGAGGGTCTGGCGCACCTGGCGCTCCTGGTCGAGTATTTGTTCGCGCAGGTCGTCGGCTTGGCGGCGCTCGCGGTAATAGCGCTGGCTCGACAGCACGGCCACCGCCAGCAGTGCCACCAGGCCGCCGCCGAGCGGCAGGGCGATCCAGGTTCTGAGATACCAGGGCGGGGCGATGTTCAAAGTGAGCAGCGCCGGTGCTGAGTAGTTGAGGTCGCGGTCGACGGCTTTCACTTCAAAGGTGTAGGTGCCCGCGGCAGACATCATCCAGGCCCCCCAGCGCTTGGCGCCGGCCACATCGGCCAATTGGTATTTGACCTGGTCGGCGCGGGTCTGGCGCCATTGGTCGTGGTGCCCGGCTAGTCGATAGAGGTACACCATTTGTTCGGGGCGGGTGGTGAAGCTGCGCCCCTGGAAAGCGAAGATGACAAATTCCTGGGTGGTGGGCAGTTGAATCTGGCGCACCGCCCCGTAGGTGTGGTCGGCGATGACCTGGGTGAGCCCTACGGCCCAGCTGCCGGCCGGGTTGGTAGCGGCTCACTCCGCCTTCAGTGGCAATCCACATGCGCCCCTGGCGGTCTTCGACAATTTCCTGTACGGTGTCGTGTACCAGCCCGTCCTGGCGCGACAGGTTTTGAAAGACGGTGCCGTCAAAGCGGCTGACGCCGCCGCCAAAGGTGCCAAACCACAAATGGCCGCGGCCGTCTTCCACCGCCGAAAGCACGACGTTGTAGGCCAGTCCGTCGTCGCTGATAAATGTTTGCCATTCTCGCCCGTCGTAGCGGCTTACCCCGCCCATGGTGCCGAACCACAGATTGCCGTCGCGGTCTTGCACCACGGAAGTCACCTGGTCGTCGACCAGTCCGTCGGCCGTGGTGAAATTGGCAAAGGAGGGTTGGTTGTCGATTGCGCGGTAGCGGCTGATGCCGCCGTGGGTGGCAATCCACAGGTCGCCGGCGTCGTCTTGCAATAGGGCGCGCACCTGGTCGTTGGCCAGTCCGTCGTCGCTGGTAAATGTTTTCCACTCTTTTCCGTCGTAGCGGCCGATGCCGTCCCAGGTGACGGCCCAGATGTGGCCCTGGCGGTCTTGGTAGAGGTGGCGCACCGTACTTTTGAGGGCGCCCTGGGTGTTTACTGTGGAGATGTTCTGCCCGTCGAATTTGCTGATGCCGCCGCCAAAGGTGCCAAACCACAGGTCGCCCGTGCGGTCTTCGATCATGGAGACGACGCCGTCGTTGGCCAGCCCGTCGTGGCGGCTGAAATTGGCAAATTGCGCTTCGTCAAAGCGACTGGCGCCGTCGCCGTAGGTGCCAAACCAGATGTGGCCGTGGCGGTCTTCGGCCAGGGTGTAGACCTGGTTGTTGGACAGCCCGTGTTCGATGGTAAAGTGGTCGAATTTTTCGCCGTCGTAGCAGCTGGCGCCGTAGGGTGGGTTGCCAAACCAGATATGGCCGTGGCGCCGTTGTAGGGCAGCCCGTCTTGGGTGGTGAATGTTTTCCACTGTTGCCCGTCGTAGCGGCTGACCCCGCTGCGCCGCGTGCCGAACCACAAATATCCCCGACTGTCTTGCAACATGGTGCGCACGTCGTCGCTGGCCAGCCCGTCGCCGACCGAATAATTGACAAAACTTCCGCCGTTAAAGCGGCTGACCCCGCGCCGCGTACTAAACCAAATCTCTCCCTGCCGGTCTACAACTATGTCGCGCACCCAATTGTCGCTCAGCCCGTCTTCTACGGTAAAGCGGCTGAAGCTTTCCCCGTCAAAGCGGCTAACCCCTCCCAATGTGCCAAACCAGATGTGGTCTTGGTCGTCTTCGGCGATGGCGCGCACCCAATTGTTGGCCAGCCCATCTTGGGTGGAAAAGTGGGTAAAGAGGGACCCGTCAAAGCGGCTGACGCCGCCGTCGCGCGTGCCAAACCAGATGTTGCCGTGGCGGTCTTCCATGATGGCGTAGACCATGGAGGAGGCCAGCCCGTTCTGCACGCTGAAATTCTGCCACACGCCGCGTCGCAATCCGGTGCCCAATTCGACGACTTGTCCAAGGTTGACGGGGGTGGTGTGGGTGGTGGGTTGTGCGGTGGCGGTGTGGGAGTACAGAAAGATGAAGAGTAAAAAGAAGTGAAATGACATTGGTGTCTTATTAATTGTGGTTTGGCATGTTATATGATGGGCGTTTGCCTGTCTCATACCTTTCGCTCTCTTAATATAAGAATAGCCCCTTACAATATAGTGGCCACTTTTTAAGCGGCGATTCGGCCGAATTCCCTCAGGGA
>CAXGRO010000507.1:0-4590 GCA_964012055.1 uncultured bacterium | reverse complement strand
CCGCCCTCAAAGGCCAATACGCCGGCACCTACCGCGACGACGACGAGGAAATAGACATTCTGGTGCGCTACGACGAGGCGTGGTTCAGCTCCGGCGAGCGCCTTGGCGACATAGAAGTGCGCACCCCCGCCGGCCACTTTGTCAAGCTGAGCTCGGTGGCTGCCCTGCAGCGCACCTCCGGCCCCAGCGACATCAAGCGCCGCGACTTCAAGCGCACCGTCACCGTCTACGCCGAAGAGCGCCCCGACTCAGTGGGCGCGACGGCCCGCGCCACCCGCATGTTGCAGGAGTATTTTCAAGACGAGTTGGCTCCCGCCTACCCGGGCTACCGCCTCGTTTTTGGCGGCCAGTTTAAAGAGTTCGACGAGGCCTTCGACAACATCCTATTGCTCTTTGGCTTTGGCGTCATGACCATCTTCTTCATCCTGGTGTTGCAGTTCCGCTCCCTAATCCAGCCCTTAATTATTCTCATGACCATCCCCTTTGCCCTGGCCGGCGCCCTGGTAGGTCTGGTGGTCAACGATTTTCCCCTGTCGATCACCGTCATCTACGGCATGGTGGGCCTGTCGGGCGTGGTGATCAACGACTCCATTGTACTCATCAGCTTTATCAACGCCGCCCGCCGCAACGGCCAGTCGCTCAAAGACGCCATTTTGGAAGGCGGCAATAAGCGCCTGCGCCCCATCATTCTCACCACCGTCACCACCGTCGGCGGCGTTTTGCCCATCGCCTTAGGGCTCACCGGCAAATCCGCCGTGTGGTCGCCACTGGCCACCCTCATCATCTTTGGCCTGGTGACCGCCACGTCGCTGATGTTGGTGGTCACCCCCTGCCTCTACCACATGGTGGAAGACGTGCGCTATGTCGTCTGGGAAAAATTGGGCCTGGAGCGCCTGAATCAAACGCTGCGGCAAGAAGTCGATTGAGCCGATGCGAGCGCGACCCGTTCAGTCGGTCGGCAAAATGGCGCCTGAGCCACCCCCGCTCGCCTCTTCTAACAGCGCCGGAAAACGCCGCCGCACCGCCGCCGAATCCACTTCGCCGCCGCCCCAGCGCCCCAGCGCCGCATCGCCTCCAGCCCCACCTGGTAGCGCCCGCGCATATTCCACAGCAACCAGCCCTGCGCCCCGCTCTCTTCGGCGCCGTAAATTTGCTCGATCACATACATACCCCGCCTCAAAACCCTCCACCCCGTAAGAGAAAGCCTGGAGCCAGGGGCGCGCCGCCGCCATCGCCGTTATTTTGCGACAACCCTCGTACACCAGGTAATACGGGTAGTCTACCAGACGTTCCATTTTGCCAAAGGGCCCGTAGAAATGTGAGGGGTACAACATGGGGCTGACCACGTCCAAAAGCGGCAAGAGGGTCGCCAAATTCTGTCCCGTGCTCTGCTGATCCGCCAGGCGACCCCAGGGGATGACCCCAAAGATATCCGCCGACAGCAGTACGCCGGTGCCCTCCAGCGCCTGGCGCACGCGCCCGACAAAACGGCTTATGACCTGGTCGCGCGTTACAAACGCCGGGTTAAAGGCGAACACCGCTTCCCCCATATCGCCTTGGGTGGGAAAGCGGATGTAATCCAGCTGAATCTCATCCACCCCCATCTGTGCCACCTTACCCACCAGCGCCAGCAAATAATCCTGTACCTCGGGCAGCGCCGGATCGACCCAGTTCACCTCATCTCCTTGGCGCCACAAATCCCCCTGAGTGCGTGACAGCGCGCCAAATCGGGCCGTTGCCGCACCAACTTCCAGTCCTGAAAACAGGTCAGCCGCGGCGATTCTTGACGTCGAAAACGAGGGCATTCCCCCCCCGCCGCCACCAGTTGATCGGCCACCCTGGCCACTTTTGCCGAATCGGCCAGCGGCCCCCTCAAATAGATGCCCCTGACGACCCAAGACGCACTATCCGGCCTCCCCCAGACCGGCGTAACCGAGAGCAGATACAGCGTCAAAATAAAAAAAGGGAAGGTCCCAATAACACACACCTATAGACAATCACAACTCACTCTTCCCCAATAACATAGCCCTCTCCTCATCACTCAAAAATATCTCCTGCATCTGCAAATCGTTAAAACTGCTCAACCACTGCAAAAGCCCCACCTGCTCCTCCTGCACACTCAGCCGCATTTGCGACATAAAGGCAATGCGATTGATGCCAAACACCAAAGTGGCCACCTTACCCCCCGCCAAATCCACCTCAACCTGCTTGCTCTCGCCCTGGTAGCGCACCTCTACCCAGTGCGAGCCGGCCGGCACATTGCGCAGCAACAAACCGTGTTTCTGGCGCTGCAACAGCTCCAGCGAATAACCGCCATCCACCACTACTTCCATCCCCCCTTTGCCAATGGATTCGCCCAGCGGCGCACGCACTAGAGCCAGGGTGCCGTCCAACTCGTCCATCAGATCGCTGTCGTCGACAAAATCAAACGGTTCCCTGCTGGGATCATCAGGTTCGGAAAAGCTCACCGACACGTTCGGGCGGCTCTGCTGCCACAGCGGCCGCGCTCGCTTGATGGTCAGGCCAGCATCCCGCGTCAGCGCATACACCACCACATTGGTCGCCGCCTGCAGCGGCGGCCCGGTCTCCACCGCCTGTTCGGTCACCGGGTCAATCGCCCCGGTCCAGCGGGTATAGAGGCGCAAATCGCTGAGGATGGCCACCAACTCGCCGTCCAACTCAACGCCCCACAGGCCCAAAGGCGGCGGAATCGACTCCTGTGTTTGCGCCAATTGGGCCGGATCGACATTGGAATTTAGCAGCGACAACTCAACCGCGTCGCGCGCCTGGTAGTCGGGGTAGTGCCAGGCGTCGCCCTCCACGTCTAAGGTGCGCCCCTTTACCTCGCCGGGAAAACCGCTGGGATAGCCGTAGAAGGAGTAGTAAATCGGGTGGCTGGTGGGCAATTCGAATATCTTGCCGTCGTCGCCCAAAATATGCTTCATGTGTTCGGCCATTTCTTGCAAAAAGCGGTTGCGGCCCTCGATGTAAAAAAAACCGCCCTGGCGCAAATAGCGCTCCATGAGCTCGTACTCTTCTTCGCTAAAATAGGTAAACCGATCGGGGTCGTAAGGGGTGAGGCCGCCGCCCTGAAAGAGGAAGTGGATGGGGTCCTTGAGCAAATGGTCGGACAAGAAATAATCGTATTGCGCCTGGCGCGTTTGCACCAGCAGACCAGTGTGATCGCGCAAATAGCGGGCCAGCGCGTCCAAAGCGCCGGCCGTGTCGGAGCCAGCGCCGTAGACACGCAGGCGCGTTACATTGAGATAACCCATCAGATCGCGCAGGCTACTCAGATCGGGCACCACCATGCCGTGGTCCTTATTGGCCCGCGCCATGTCGATGAGCCGCAGCAAATCCATGGCGTCGCTGCCCATGGTGTCGATAAAAGCCTGCTGGGTGGGCGAAGCTATCTCTTCTTGGGCCAGGATGGGGATGGAGGATTTGGCGCCCATGCCGACTTCTTCCAATACGTCGTCGGGGCGCTCTATGACAATTTCGCTGGGCGGCAGGGCGTGCACGTCCAGCCCCATTTCGCGCAATTTGCGCATCCGCGCTTCGGTGGCCAGGTATTCCATCTCGCGCTTGGGAAATTGCACCGGCTCGCTGCTGCCCAGGCGTTTGGGCTCAAATTTGGGCGGCACGGCCAGGCGAGCCCTAAAAACCTCGTTTTCCACCTCTTCGCGCCACCACTGGCGCACCCAAAACAGCAAAATCAAATGTATTACCAATGAAACTAAAACACTGACCCACAGTATTTTATCTCGTACCAACAAAAACGATATCGGCCTTTCTCAACGCCGCCAGTTAATTCTTCTGGAAGAAACCACCTCCCCGCCATCAGGTCGTCCATGGCGATCCGTGTAAGCAAAACACGCGCAGCGCGATGTAATGCCTCTATTGAGGTGTCTATACCAGACGACGCGGCTTTTGCCGCTGTCTTAAAAATATCTGCACTTGAAAGACTTTAATTTAGATGCATAAAAGCTCTAAAAAGATAGCTATTTCTCGCCGCTTACACCCAATTGCCGCGGCCCCCCGGCTATTTGCTTTCGTATGTACTATCGTTATCTTTATATTCTTCAATCTCTTGGCGCGCAGTACCCCCTTGACCTGGGGGCGCCGCAACGCCATCCCGACCAATTTGGAGCACCTATGAGCGACGCAGCCGACAAAACTTTCGACGAGTTGGAGATAGAACTGCAGGAATGGCTCGAATCCCTGGACTACGTCCTGGATACGCGCAGCCCCGACCAGGTGCGCAACCTGCTGCAACATCTCCAAATTCGCGCCCAGCAAGCCGGCGTGCACCTGCCGATTACAGCTCAAACGCCCTACATCAACACCATTTTCCCCCAGGAAGAACCCAATTATCCGGGCAGCCGCGAAATAGAGCGCCGCATCAAAAACCTGGTGCGCTGGAACGCCATGGCCATGGTGACGCGCGCCAATTGGACCTACCACGGTCTCGGTGGCCACATTTCGAGCTTTGCCTCGTCGGCCACCCTCTACGAAGTGGCCTACAACCACTTCTTTAAGGCGCGCACCCAGGAACACAGCGGCGACCAGATCTACTTTCAAGGGCACGTC
>CAXGRO010000506.1:0-4593 GCA_964012055.1 uncultured bacterium | reverse complement strand
TCGCCGTTTTGGTAGACCAGTTCCAGGACGGCGGACTGCACCGGGCCCAATGGAACGGCGTTGACGCCGCCGGGCGCCGCACCGCCAGCGGGGTTTATTTTTACGCACTCGAAACGCCGGCGGGCCAGTTGACGCGAAAAATGATTTTATTGCGCTGAATACGTGCTAACCGAACTCTGTGTTTTGGCTGTCGTATATATAGTTTCAAGACTTATCCACCGGCATCCGGTCCGAGTTTGCAAAGCGACAGTCTCATGAGCTATAAGACTTTTATTCTTTTTGGTTTTTCTCTTCTTTGTAGTAGTGGGCTGGCTAGTGCCCAGTTCGCTTGCGTGGGTTTTGATCCGGCGCCGCCCGCAGACGCCGCCAAAGCGGTTCAAAGCGCCAATTTCGCCGACTTAATCAACCGGGGCGGCGTCCACGCTCTAGTCGTTTTCGCCAAATTCAACGGCGAAGCAACCCATATACTGCAAGCCCCCGCCTTTGCCGCCGATCTCTTCGATTCCCAAAAAATCGGCAGCCTGGCCCACTTCTACGACACCATGTCCTTTGGCCAATTCCGCCTGCGCGGCACCGCCTTGCCCAAGCGCTACTCCTCCAAACAGGCCGCCGCCACCTACCTGGCCACCCAACCGGGCGAAGCAGGCGACTACGGCCGCTTTGTGCGCGAAATCCTCGAACGGGCCGACCGCAACGTCGACTTTGCCCAATTCGACAACGACGGACCCGACGGCCAACCCAACTCCGGCGACGACGACGGAATTGTCGACTACATCTTTGTCAACGTGCTGTCCGCCCCCCACAATTTCCTCTTGGGCGGCGCCACCGGCATCGCCAATCTGGGATTACAGGGCGTGTTTTACACCCGGGATTTGGGTATAAGTGGCAACCCCATAGAGATCAGAAGCGGCGCCAAACACGGCTCCATCTCCCAGGAGGGAACCTGGGCACAAACCGTGGGGGTGATGGCGCACGAGTTCGGCCACGCCCTAAACCTGCCCGACCTCTACGACCTAGAGTACGCCGGTCCCCAAGACGACAGCGCCGGCATCGGCCGCTGGGGCCTGATGGGCTGGGGCGCGTTGGGCTGGAACGGCGACGACGGCCCCAACCCCTTTAGCGCCTGGAGTCGCGAACAACTGGGCTGGATTGGCCCGGCGAACAGCCGGCTGGTCGAGGTGAAAACAGACGAGTAGAGTTTAACCCTAGCGCCCTTGGATCGGGAGGGGAAGGTGGCCAAAATTCCTTTGGTCCCCGATCGCAGCAATGTAAACTCTTACATTCACGGCTTTGAGCCAGAACACTTATTGCTCGAATACGTCAACCGCCAGAGCACCTACTACCACCGCAACCTGCCGGCCGAAGGCGTGCTGCTGTGGCACATTCACTCGCAGCAAAGAAACAATATGAACGAAGAGGAAAAGCGAGTGGATCTCATCTGTGCCGACGGCCTCTACCAAGACGCGGGCTATCCCCTGGGCCAGGTGGCGGACGGCCGCCGCGGCCGCGACAATCTCGATTTTTGGGCTCACGACGCGGCCTACGCAAAAGCGCACGGGGGCAATTGGGGCGACGCCACCGATATTTTCGACGGGGTGCGCTTTAAACGCCTGGACCTGGGCTCCAATCCGTCCAACCACTTCCAGGGCCGCGTATCGGACGCTTCTACCGGGGTGGTACTGGTCATGGAGCGTCGGGGAGAAGCCATGCAAGTGGCCGTGCGCCAGCCGCGCTGGGCGGGCACAATCCGCGAGCCGGTCCTGTGGAAAGACACCGTATGGGTCGACGGCGATGTGCGCGTTGCGCCGCAGGGCAACCTGGTAATAGACGAGAGCACCCAGGTGCTCTTCGCCGCAACAGACCGCCTGGCCAGTGGCCGGGACCCGGACCGCTGCGAATTGCAAATTCAGGGCGACCTGGACATCATCGCCCACCCGGACGCCGCAGTGGTATTCGCCCCCCAGCGCCAGACGGACAGTTGGTACGGCATCGAAATAAACCTGTCCGAATCGAGTAGAATCTCCATACCCGAAGACGGCTTCGCGCTGCGCGCCAGCGAGCGCGGCATATTCTTCCCCAACGCGCCGCTCGACATGACAGAACTGGCCATACAGAAGGAGTACCTATTCATCGACGCCGCCGACCCCCAAACTGTGGGCAATGGCGACGGTCAACTCAACCCCGGCGAGGTCTTCCGCCTGGGGGTTTTGCTGACAAACTGGACCGTGTACCCGCGCCAGGCCCGCGTTGAGATCCGCTGGGATTCCGAACTGCTGAGCGTCCCTTGGACACTCCAGTCCGCCGCGCCCAACGGGCGGCTGCGCGGCGAAACTCCACTCCCCATCGGCGAGCGCGCCACAGTATTGCTGCCCAGCCTCCACCTCAGCCCCCGGGCCCGGGCCGGCCAGGAAATAGAAATAGAAATAGACGTGCGCGCCGGGCCGCAACAGTGGCAGGAGCGCCTCACTTATACCGTGGCCGGCGAACCCGCTTCGTCTGCGGCCGAGTTTGCCGTAGCAGGCCGCCAAATCATCCGAGAAACCGTGCATTTACCGGTGAACCAACCCGGCGAAATCCGAATCCGGGTGGCAGACACTATAGAGGCGGCGCACCTCCTGGTGAGGTCCATGCCGCAACTTGAACCGGTGCTCGAACTACCTATGGAACAGCAGTCCGACCGCGAGGGCCAGCGCGTCTTTGCCGCCACCTGGCAGCCCGACTCCACCGGCTGGCATCGCTTTTTTGTGCGCCTGCAGCACCCCGACGGGACCGCGGGCATAAGCGAGACATCCCTCGACGCGTGGACGGTGTGGTCCCCAGAACACAAACCGCTGCTGACCATTTTAGGCAGGGGTATTAATAGCGAAAAGCAGACCCTTTTGCGCCAGACCCTGGTAGAAGTGGGTCGAGCCGCGGGGCAGACGGCGCTGGTGATCAATCGGGAAGTCGTCGAGGATAAACTGTATACCCCGCTATTGTCCCAGTTTATGCGGACGGGCCGCCAGTTGATATGGATTGACGACGGTCTAAATCGGGTGATGGCGGACGCGCTGCGCGCCTACGCGGCAGAAGGAGGGAATTTCGGTCTCATTTCCGGCACCTCCGCCTACAATATGCACGCCTCATTCCAAAAGGAGGTCCTCCACTTCGTCAACGGACGGGACGAGGGAAACGGAGAACTGTGGGGGACCGGTGGCCTGGATTTTGGCGGTCTTCCGGTCTCCTTCGCCCGCCCCGTCCAATTGGCTTCCCACTACATTTACCTAAACCCTGTGGCCCCGGCCCGGCCCGCCCTGGTGGATCAATCCGGGCGCGCGGCGGGGCTGTGGGCCCAAACCCCAACCCACCGGCTAATCTACCTGCCGTTTTCTTTATACGGCGTCAAAGAGCCAGAGATACTTTCCCTAATCGAGGGCATTATCGCCTTTTTCCAACAGGGCGCCGTAGAGCAAGCAACGCTGGAGGTGGCGGGCCACCAAGCGATGACGGGCAAAGCCAACCTGACCTTAGAAGAAATCGAAGTGCGCGCCAAGATCGGCGGCCCGGTCAACGCCGCCGACCTGGTCGTGCGCACCTTCCCCTACCTGGCCCCGGTGGCCGAATTCCCCATGCAGCGCGCCGCCGAAGTGGGCGGCCGCGCCGTATTTAAAACGGCTATCCTACCGTCAGATACGGGGCAGTACCAACTGTCCCTGCGGCCCTACGACGCGGAGGGGCTGGGCCTGATCAACAACGCCACCTGGCGCGGCGTTCACGTGGATACCCAGCGCCAGGTGCTGGTCGTTTTGGGCGAGCAGTATGCAAAGACCGAAAAAACCCAGCTGCGCGCCGCCATCGGCAAAATTTTTGCCGGGCTGGACATGAGCGTCGCCTTTGTCGACGTGATCGACGAAAAGGAAGACTTTTACGAGGCGGTTCTGAACCACTACGCAGACCCCGGAAAAATGGTGCTGTGGATGGGGGAGACCATGTCCTCCAGGACTGAGGCGGTCTTCGCCCGCTATCTCAAAAGCGGCGGCAAAGTATTCTTCTTGTCCTACCGGTCCCACACTTCCTCCTTCCGCAAGCAATTCCTGCACGTGAATACCGCCAGAACCGCCAATAACAATCTTGCGGAGGTGCGCAGCGTCCACTTGAAAAACGACGTCAAATTCGCCGCGGCACATCGCACTCTGGAGCTGCTGCCTCCGGCCGAGCCCATCTTGTTCAACGAGAATCGCCAGGTCGCCGGACTGCAGGTGGACGCCGGTGACTTTCGGCTGGTCTATCTCCCCTTCCACTTGCACGGCATCGACGCGGCGACCTACCGGCCACTGATCGAAGCCGGCGTGCGCTTCCTGCACCAGCAAGAGGCGCCGGCGTTCACTTTTGAAGTCGTGGACCACTCACTGGTTGAGGGGACCCTGGTATTGGCTGCGGACGAGGAGGTCGTCGTGCGCCTGCACCTAGAGAACGAAGTGGGGCGCGGTGAATTGCAGGTGCGCAGCCCGCTGCGGCCAGAATTGGAGCAGGTGCTGCCGTTGCGCCGGGCGGAGGGCGCGGGCGGGCGGGTTTACGAGGCCACTTTCCGCCCGCCGGCGGCGGGGCGTTTTG
>CAXGRO010000505.1:0-4614 GCA_964012055.1 uncultured bacterium | reverse complement strand
TTGTAGACCAGGAGGGTGTTATGTTGCGCGTGGCTTTGCCTAATAAGGGGGGGGCTGGCAGAAGGGGCGGTTGAATTGGTGCGCGAGGCGGGTTATGGGTGCCGGCGGTTGGATGGGGAGCTGGTGTTGCGGGACGTGGCCAACGAGGTGGGATTTGTCTTTTTGCGGCCGCGCGATATCGCCGTGTACGTGGGACGGGGGTGTTGGATATGGGCATTACGGGGCGCGATTATTCGGTGGACAGCGAGGCGGAAGTGGTGGAATTGTTGGGGCTGGGTTTTGGGCAGTCGGCGTTTTATTATGCCGTGCCGCGCGGCAGTGGACTAACGGTAGAAGATTTTGGCGGCCGGCGCATTGCCATGTCCCTGGCCAATGTTGTGCGGCGCGATTTGCGGCGGCGCAAAGTGGAGGCGGAAGTGGTGCGGCTGGAAGGGGCGGTGGAGATATCGGTGCAATTGGGAGTGGCCGATGCGGTGGCCGACTGGCCGACGTGGTGCAGACGGGGCGAACGCTGGAGAAGGCCGGGTTGGTGACGGTGGGGGAGCCGGTGATGGCGTCGGAGGCGGTGCTGGTGGGGCGCTCTGCCGGCGCCGTAGGCCGGGGGGCTGCGGCGCAGATGTTGGAGCGCTTGCGGGGCATTGTTTTGGCGCGCCAGTACGTCATGGTGGAGTACGACGTGGCGCGCCAGGCGATGGCGGCGGCGTGCGGCATTACCCCGGGCATTGGCGCGCCCACGGTGATGCCGCTCAGCAGGCAAGGGTGGTGGGTAGCGGTGAAGGCCATGGTGGCGCGGCGTGCGGCAAATAGCGTCATGGATCGCTTGCAAGAGGTGGGGGCGACGGGGATCGTGGTCACGGATATTCGCACCTGTAGAATGTGAGCGGCGGGCGGGATTGACGACGCTGAGTTTAAATGCTAGTGTAATAGTGAATGGCGCAGGCGGGCGCTGCTCGGTCTGCGTTGCATTGATATGCGGAGGAGGGTCATGGCCAACGCCATAATAGTAGTAGACATGCAAAAGGGTTTTATGGCGCCCGAAGGCACGCTGTACTGCGGCGATGCGGCGCGGGAGATTATTCCCAGAATTAAAGAGCGGGTGGAAGAGGAGAAGGCCGCTGGGGCCGCCGTATTTTTTACCCAGGACAGCCATGTGGTCGACGACAAGGAGTTCGAGATGTTTCCGCCGCACTGCATTGAAGGTACGGCCGAAGAGGAAATCATCGACGAACTGGCGCCGCTGGCGGCGGCACACGTCGTCAAAAAGCGGCGCTACAGCGCCTTTTACAATACCGACCTGGTCGCCCAACTCGAAGCGCTGCAACCCGACAAAGTGGTGGTGGTGGGCGATTGTACGGACATTTGCGTCTTGCACACGGTGGCGGGTTTGCGCAACCGCGACTACGCCGTAGAAGTGCCGGCCGATTGCGTCGCCAGTTTTGACGCACAGCAACACGAGTGGGCCCTGGGGCATATGGAGAAGATATTGGGCGCCGAGGTGAGCAAGGGCTGAGGGAGATCGAGATGACCAAGAACGCAGATCCGGCCGATCGCTTTGCCCCCAGTGCGGCTACGCTGAGCGGCCACAACGCCGATGTGTACTTTCAGCGCAGCCGGCAGATTTTGGAGGCGGAGGGGCTGGACCCGGTGGTCGCCGTTGAGTTCTTTACGCGAGGGAAGGCGATGCTGTGCGGGGTGCGCGAAGTGCGGTCCTTGCTAGAGCGCGTTTTGCCAGACCAAGCCGAAGTGTGGGGGGTGGCGGAGGGCACCTGGATAGAACCCAAGGAAGTCGTTCTGCGCATCCGCGCTGCCTACCGTAGTTTTGGTCTGTACGAAACGGCCCTTTTGGGCATGCTGAGCAGCCAAACCGGTTGGGCCACGGCGGCGGCCGCGTGCGTGGCGGCGGCGGGCGACATCCCGGTGATCAGCTTTGGCGGGCGCCACGTGCATCCGGATGTGAGCGCGCGCATGGAATACGCCGCGGTGGTGGGCGGTTGCAGCGGTTGCGCCACTAGCGCCGGGGCTCAGCTGGCCCAGGTCGAGCCCAGCGGCACCATTCCCCACGCCCTGGTTTTGTGCATGGGAGATATGCTGGAGGCCACGCTGGCCTTTGATCGCCACATCGACGCGGAAGTAAACCGCATCGCCCTGGTGGATACTTTTAAAGACGAGGCGGAAGAGAGCTTGCGGGTGGCGCAGGCGCTGGGCGACCGGCTGTGGGGCGTGCGCCTGGACACGCCCAGCGAGCGCGGCCGGGTGACGGCGGAATTGGTCGAGGAGGTGCGGGCGCGCTTGGACCAGGCGGGGTTTGCCCACGTGCGCATTGTGGCATCCGGCGGGCTCGACGCCGAACGCATTGCCCACTTTGTGGAGCGCGGTGCCCCGGTGGACGCCTTTGGCGTGGGCAGCGCCATTAGCGGGGCGCCGGCGATTGATTTTACCGCCGACATCAAAGAGGTGGACGGCCGGCCGCTGGCCAAGCGCGGGCGCATACCGGGCCTGCGGGAAAATGCGCGCTTGGAAAAATGGGATCTGGGGATGCAGGAGAAGTAAAGCGCATGGTTTTTGATAAATTGCCGCCAATGGCGCTAGTGCAGATGGAGGTTTTGCCCGGGCGGCCGGATTTAAACGTGGCAAAAATGTTAGAGGCTATCGCCGCGGCGCGCAATGCGGGGGCTGCGGTGGTGGTTTTTTCCGAACTGTGCGTTTCTGGCTACATCCTCGGCGATTTGTGGGAGGTGGACGCCGTGGTTGAAGACTTTGCCGCTTACAGCGACGCGATTTGCGCTGCCAGCCAGGGCGTGGTGGTGATTTTTGGCAACGTGGCGGTGGACCGCGAGCGCATTGGCGAAGACGGCCATCAGCGCAAGTACAACGCGGTATGGGTGTGCGCCAATGGGCGCTACGCAAAACGGCCCGACGTGCCGGCCGGTCTGCCCGCCCACTTACAGCCCAAGACGCTGCACCCCAACTACCGTTTTTTTGACGACGATCGCCATTTTTATTCGCTGCGCAAATTGGCGCAGGAGCGCGGCCGTTCGGTGTACGATTGGGCCGTGCCGTTTGCCATAGAGTTGGACGGCGGCCGTTCTTTTCGCTTTGGCGTGCAGTTGTGCGAGGACATCTGGTGCCAGGACTACAGCTGGCAAGGCGAGGCGCTCGACACCCTGGCCGCCTACCACCGGCGCGGCGCCGAGGCGGTGTTTAATTTGTCCTCGTCGCCGTGGACCTGGCAGAAGAACGATAAGCGCAACCGGGTGGTGCAAGACATCGTGCGGCGCTCGCGGCTGCCGCTGTTCTACGTCAACCAGGTGGGGGCGCAGAACAACGGTAAGAACATTATTGTTTTTGACGGCGACTCCACGGCGTACGGTGCCGACGGGAAAATTGTGGCGCGCGCGCATCCCTGGCAAGAGCAGGTGATGTTGAGCCATGCGCGCAAAGACGTGGCCGAAATCCAGGGCGAGACGGCGGCGGTGTACGACGCCATTCTCACGGGGTTGCGCCACCTCGATCACGTGCGCGGCGGTGAGAACCGCTTTCTCATTGGCGTTAGCGGCGGCATCGATTCGAGCGTGGTGGCGTGCCTGCTGGCGCAGGCTTTGGGGCCAGAGCGGGTGCACGCGGTCAATATGCCAACGCAATTTAATGCGGCCGTCACCCAGAACAACGCGCGGCAGGTGTGCGAAAGGCTCGGCGTCGACTACATCAGTTGCCCCATCCAGGACCTGTACGAAAACTTGAGCGCCAAGCTAAAGGCGACACAATTCGCCAGCGGCCCAGGCGCTTACGGGCGCCTGGTGGACGAGAACGTGCAGGCGCGCATTCGCGGCGCCGACATTCTCTGCGGGCTGGCGGCCAAGTACGGGTTGGTTTTTACCAACAACGCCAATAAGACCGAAGTTGCCCTGGGCTACGCCACGCTCTACGGCGACGTCAACGGGGCGGTGGCGCCCATCGCCGACCTCTATAAGGTACAGGTGATGGAATTGGCGCGTTTTCTCAACGAAGAAGTGTTTGCCCGCCAGGTCGTGCCGCAGAATCTCATCGACGGCAAAACCGTGCCCAGCGCCGAGCTTTCGGCCGCGCAGGACGTCACCAAGGGCTTGGGGGATCCCATCAAATACGGTTACCACGACGCGGTGTTGCGCCAGATGATCGAGTACCGCAAACACCCCACGGATTTTCTGGAATGGTTCGCCGCCGGGGCGCTGTGCCAAGAGTTGGGTTGGGGCGATAGGGAACAGCTTGGGGGGTACTTCCCCACTGTCCGAGATTGGGTAGAGGACCTAGAGTGGGTAGAGCGACAGGTGCGCATTAATTATTTTAAACGCGTGCAGGCGCCGCCGATCATCGTGCTGAGCAAGCGCGCGTTTGGTTTTGATCTGCGCGAGTCGCAATTGCCAGAATACAAACCGCAGCGGTATACGGCGTTGCGGGAAAAGGTATTGCAGATGGAGATGTAGCCAGGGGATATAAAAAAGAAAAGCACTCGTTTTTTAAACGAGCGCTTTTCGCGTGAAGCGGATAGAAGAGAAACTGAACGGTTTCGAATCTACCTCTTTTTCTTAGCTGCTGCCTTTTTCTTCGGAGCCGCTTTTTTCTTAGCTGCTGCCT
>CAXGRO010000504.1:0-4624 GCA_964012055.1 uncultured bacterium | reverse complement strand
TCATTACCCCTTACGCCGCCTCCTGCGGCTTCAGGGGTAATGAATCCGCTCTGAGATCCCCCCCAAACCGCTCAGTGATCGTTTATCTATAAATTGGCGCTTAAAATACAGTAATAGAGCAAAACAAATACCCTTTGCTTCTGTACTATACTTCTTACCACCAGTGCGCTAATTATACCTCACCCCTGCCTCCCAATCAAGCGCCTATGTCCCCTTAACCAATTGGTACAATAACCCACATTGACCCTAGTTGTAGTTTTAATTATGCTAACGCCAGTTACCACCCCCACACCGTATACCAAGAGAACGTCCATACGTAAGAAAGAGCTATCATGAACATCCCCACCATCTCCGCCACCCAAACTACAACCCCACCCCCCTGGGCCCTGCTCGAACGCCAACTCATCGACGTCATGGAACAAGCCGCCGAACTAAAAGTGCGCAAATACTCGGAGCGCAGCGGCGTACCCTACTACGCCGACGACGTCGACGACCTCTACGAAATGATCTTCAATTGGGGATTGTTCTACGCCATTGGCGCCGACCAGCGCGTCCTCGAACTAGCCCTGCAACACTGGAACGCCGTCACCCGCTTTGGCGACGAGAGCATCGTCAGCCGCACCCACGACCGCTTCACCCAGCAGGTCTACAAAGAATACTACAGCCTGGCCCATCCCGGCGACGCCGAGTGGCACCACAAGGGCGAGGGCAATATGGCCTTCTACCACTTTGGCCTGGCCGACCCCACCATTTCCGAAAACGTGCGGCGTGCCAAACTCTTCGCATCCTTCTACCTGGGCGACAACCCCGAGGCGCCCAACTACGACCCGCGCTACAAAGTGCTGCGCTCGCCCTTCCAAACCAGCCAGGGCCCCTGGCTGCAAGCCGCCCCCCAGCGAGTGCACGCCTACCTTTGGGGCGGCCAGGGCACCCTGGGCGGCAAGGTCAACTTCTACGGCACACGCTCGACCCTCTACCCCATCGTCAAGGAACTGGAAACCGACTGGTGGGAAAACCCCAAGCGCCGCGACGAAATCGTCGGCCTCTTCGACAAGATCGTGCTACAAGCCGACTCGCCCAACAACCTGGGGGCTACCGCCCTGGTCACCAACGCCTACCTCTACACCGGCGACACGCGCTACAAAGACTGGGTGACCGAGTACACCGACGCCTGGATGGACCGCATTGAGCAAAACGACGGCGTCGTACCCGACAACGTCGGCCCCACCGGAAAAATAGGCGAACACCGCGACGGCTGCTGGTGGGGCGGCATGTACGGCTGGAACAGCTACTGCGGCTTTAACATCCTCTTCCACTCGCTCACCATCGCCGCCGAGTGCACCCAATTGCTCACCGGCGACGCTGGCTACCTCGACCTGCTGCGCTCGCAAATGAAGGTGCTCATCGACAACGGCATCACCCGCGAAGACGGCCAGTTTCTGCAAGCCGTGCGCCACGGCCCCGAAGGCTGGGGCCACAAAATGTGGAACCCCGTAACCGGCCTCGACCAGTCGGTGCGCATGAACGAACTGGCCCACCTCTACCACGCCTCCCTATCCCGCCAAGACCGCGAACTGATCACCTGGGTGCGCGACCGCGACGTCTCCATCGACTGGAACGCCAACGAAGTAGAAGGACCCGACTTCTACAACGGCAACCAGGAATACCCGCGCTTCCAATACTACGATGGCAAAAACCCCAACTGGCCCACCGCCATCCTGCAAGCCGAACTCGAAAGCGCCCTAAAAGTCTACGATGAAATGCGCAACGACGAGCGCACCATAAACCAAATCATCGAAGAAAACCGCGTCCCCCCCAACCCCGTCCACACCAAAGTCCTCACCCACCTAACCCTGGGTACCCCCCAATCGGTCTACCACGGCGGCCTCTTGCGCGCTACCGTGCGCTACTTCGACCCTGCCAACGCCCGCCCCGGCCTGCCCCGCGACGTGGCGGCCTTAGTAGACCAATTGGAAAACGACAAAGTCGGCGTCCAACTAACCAACCTCAACTGCAGCGAACCCCGCAAAGTCATCGTCCAGGCCGGCGCCTTCGGCGAACACCAATTCACCCAAGCCCACTACGACGAAGGCGATACAAAACAAACCGTACCAGTAGATGGCAAGTGGGTCGAGGTCGAACTGCCCCCCTCCGCCCTCATCCGCCTGGAACTGGGAATGAACCGCTTTGCCAACGACCCCTCCTACGCCTTCCCCTGGCACGGCGACGGTATACCCGTGCCGTTTCAATAGTGCGTTCTACAACGAGCATCAAAGGTTCATAAAACCCAATGAACCCTCCCGACAATCTCTCCTGCTTCACCCCCCGCGCCTTCACCACCGGCACCCTCCTATCCCTCGTCATAAGCGTCGGCTTCACCTACGCCCGCCTCGCCTTCTCCACCGCCGGCACGTCCTCCGACCACATCACCGCCGCCACCCTCTTCCTCTTCCTCTTCCTCTTCCTCTTCTTCATCCTCACCGCCCTCGCCGACCCCCTGCTTAAACTGCTGCGCCGCTCCTGGGGTTTCAGCCGCGGCGAACTGGCCGTCATCTACATCATGATGATCATCGCCTCCACCATTTCCACCTGGGGTTTTTCCGGCAACTTCGTCGCCATGCTGCCGGCCGTCTACTACTACGCCACCCCCGAAAACAGCTGGGCCGAACTGCTGCACGGCCACATCCGCCCCTGGATGGTGGTGCAGGACACCGACGCCATCCAATTCTTCTACGAGGACTTGCCCGCCGGCCACCCCATCCCCTGGAACGCCTGGCTGGTGCCGCTAGCGGCCTGGGGCTCTTTTATCATCGCCATCTACCTGATGATGATCGCCATAATGGTATTAGTTCGGCGCCAGTGGGTGGAGCACGAACGCCTGCTCTTCCCCCTGATGCCAAGTGCCGCTAGAAATGATCGAGGAGAGCAAGAAAGGCCATATCTCCGGCGCCCTGGTCAAAGAGCCGCTGATGTGGCTGGGGTTCTGCATCCCTTTCTTTTTATTGAGCACCTACGGCCTGCACTTCTACTTTCCCGAAGTGCCCAAAATCGACCTCTACACCTACCTGCGCTTCCCCAGTCTGTCCACCGGCCTGGAGTTCTATCTGAGCTTTACGGTGCTGGGCCTGGCCTATTTCCTCAGCGCCGACGTCGCCGCCAACCTGTGGCTCTTCCACCTGCTCGCCACCCTGCAGATGGGTTTGCAAAACGCCTTCGGTTACCGGCTATCGGGAGAAATCGAGCTTTTATGGAAGGTCACGCCAGAATAGTCTACTGCGAACCCAGTGCGATCTCGGCAAATACGCCGTAGTGCCCGCTCGCCCACACCCCGTCGCGCGGCTGATCGAGCACTACCCGGCATTCCTCAACCCTGGCATAGCCTTTGTAGAGCAGTGGCCCGCCGAGCAAAATATAATCCAGGCGGCGGCGGTGCTCCTTCTCGCGCACTATGCGATCAGCCACTTGCCTGACCAGGTCGTTCTCACACGCCCAGGTATACCCCGGCCCCTCGTTGCCCGCCGCCTTCCAGGCGTCGACAAAATGCGTACTGCGCCCGTGCAGCGACTGCAAGCCGGTGAGAAAGCGAATACTGGATGCCTCGGGCGTGGCGTCGAGGTCGCCGGCGACAATGGGCGGGAAACCATCGGGGGCGGCGTTGCGCTCGACGTAGTCGGCCAGCGCCACGGCCTGCATTTCGCGCTCCAACTCCATGTGGGGCTCGTAGTGGGGTTTGGGATTGACCAGCAGCAGCGCGCCGATGGGCTCGGGCGCTTCGATTTCGGCGACTTGAATGGCCCGAGGAAAATCTTTGCCGCGCTCGGTGCTGGGCAACTTGACCAGGTCTGAACGCTGAATAGGCCAGCGGCTGGCGATCAAGGTGCCGTAGGGGCGGTCCGGTCGCTGCAAATCGAATTGGTGTACGACCTGGTAGTCCAACCCCGCAAAAATTGCTTCACCCTGGTGCGCCGCCTCGCCGTTCCAATCGACTTCCTGGAAACTAACCAGATCGGGCTGCAATTCGATCAGCGCGTTGCGCACCAGCATATCGCCGCGCGGATCGGGCCGTTGATTATTCAGATTCAGGGTGAATACCCTAAGCAGGCGATCCAGCATCGCTCAAGCCGCCGGGTATAGAAAGCCCAGTTCGTCCAGCCGTTCAATCCAGCGCTGGCGCAAGGTGCTGCCCCCGTGGTTGGCGATCCAATGCGGGTGAAAGTGGGGATCGTTGGGGCGCTTATATTGAGCCGCCGTATTGTGGCCGCTGGCGGCGCGTTTGCGGGTGGCCAGCTCTTCTTCGGGCGTTTCGGGATTCTTGTAATAAACACACGTACTCATGCGACGCCCTTCGCTGCCGCCAAAGCTGGCGTGCCAGCAGCGCATGTCAAAGGCGACGACGTCGCTCGGCTCGGAGACGCAGGCGTAGGCGGGAAGGTCGCGCGACGCCAGGCCCATGCCCTCCATATTGTGGCGCACATCGCTGTGCAGTGGATCCTTGTGCGAGCCGGGCACCAATTGCAGCGCACCGCTGTCGGGACCGACCGAGTCGAGGTAGAAGGCGAATTTGACGCCGTAGCAATCTTCCTTGGGGTCGACGTGGTGGTCGGGATGCCATTTGGTGTCGCCG
>CAXGRO010000503.1:0-4627 GCA_964012055.1 uncultured bacterium | reverse complement strand
CTATTTGTCTAAGCCGTTATTTATCAATAACTTACAAAAAATGTCCACAGTATTGTACAAAACCCACCTATATTTTAACGCGATGCGCTCAGAGCTTCAGCAAGTCCACCACGGTACGACCTTGATTGCGTCGTTCTTGCCCATAACGCAATCGCCGGTATAGATAATCTTTCCTCCGGTAGCGGAATTTCCCTTTAGTTTTAGAAAGAAGGCCGTGTTCCGCCTGCGGAGATCGAAAGAGCGATAGTGCGAAAAGCCAAGTTTGAAACCCATCCCGAGGAACATACCTACAGACTGTAATTTGAATAATATGACAACTCAAAAAAAATCTACCACTGACGCCGCAGAGATTCTCTACAAACTCTTCATTGAAGGAAAACCTGAGATGGAAGCCGTACTCGAGGAAGAGTTAGCCAATCTAGATGTGGCCGAACAAATCTATCTACTGCGAAACCAGGCGGGTCTCTCCCAGCGTGCTTTGGCTGAAAAAATCGGGACGAAAGCATCGGTGGTTTCTCGGCTGGAAAGCGCCGAGTACGAAGGACACTCTCTTTCTATGCTTCGCCGCATCGCCGCGGCCCTGGATAAAGAAGTGAAAATTTCCTTTGTGCCCTTGAAGAATGCCGAAATGGCTTGAGCCACAACCTCTCGATGCCAGAGCCGATTCCTCCATACCCAGAAAGTGCGCATCCGCATCCGAGACGAACTAGCCCTCGGTGGCGCTAGCCGAGCACCTCTTCGGCGTGCAGCAGGGCGTTGAGGTAGCGGTCGCCGTTGTACAGGTTGGTCACCTCGGCCCGGTGCATGCGGCGGCAAGCCAGGGTGATGGCGGCGGAAATATCGGTGGTATTTACGTTGGCGGGCCGGGGCATCTTAGATTGGCGAGTCGGGGCGCGGCGGCAAACCGACGGTGGGTGGGTCGTTGGAGGTGCGGTCCCAATTGTCGGAACGGTGTCGGATGAGGTCGCACCAGCGGGCGTTCTGGCGATCCTGTTCGAGTTGCCCGGTTGGGTCCGGGAGTGTGAACGTGTAGGAATACAGCTTGGCGTTGCGCAGGTAGAAGCGCACCAGCACGCCGCCGAGATAGTTGGAGTGCAGGTCCCACGGGTGCGGCACCTCTGTCCAGCGCACTTGCTGGTTTTTGCCGTCACCGGTGATGGGGACGCAATCCACTCTCGTGCAACCGGGCACTGGTTCGCCGTAGGGGGTCAGCAGTTCCGCGGTAATCTCGCCGCCGGCCACGTCGGCGTTTACGAAGACCTCGTGCGGCGGCCCCCAGGCCTTGCAGGTGAACGAGCCCTCCTCGTCGGCGGCATCCAGCGAGACCCAGTGGTCCTCCGGCATCTTGGCGAGCATGCAAGATACGGCGCCGCGCATGTCGTAGTTGTGCGCTTCCATGTAGGCTCTTTGGCCGCGGTCGTTGTGCTGGTAGCGGACGGCGGTGTAATAAATGTAGGTATCGCCGTCCACGGTAAACGGATTGGCTTGCGGGATAAAGATGGTGCCCTCGTCCGGCGACCCCGGGCCGCCGTTGGGGATCAGCGGCGTGCGGTCGTCTGGGCGCAGCCAGTTGCGCCCATCGCGGCTGTAGGCCAGTTGCACGTCGACATGTCCCAGCTTCTTATCGGCCCATGCCGGCGGCGGCTCGTAGAAGACCTCATAAGTTTCACTGGCGGGCAATGAATACTGCGTGTTGAGCAGGCCCAGGCAGAAGTCGCCGTAAAAGAATGGCGCCATGCCCTGAAAATTGAAGAGTTCGGGCGGGTCGTGCGCGTCGCCCGGCACCAAAACGCGGCCTTTGTCTTCCCAGTTGATCAGATCGAAACTTTCGTAGAGTGATAGGTCACGCGGCAGGTTGGGGACGCGGCGCGTATACAATTGGTACTTGCGTCGATCTCGGTCGTAGATAAAGCTCCAGCCGCCGTCGCTGACGCCCCGCAAGACCGGGTTGACGTGGGTCGGCCGCACCCAGTTGATGCCGTCCGCCGAGTAGGCCAGCGACAGCGGCACGTGGTAGCGGGCCCAGCGCGATTCCTCGCTTTCGACCTGAAAGATCATCTTATAGCGACGGCTGGGCAGGTCGCTGGGATCGTCGATGATGGTGTAGCTCATCGACAGCATTTCTTCGATGATGTAGTTGTTTTGGGTGGAGCCGTTGATCTCCACCATGTTCATGATGGGCTTGTCCCAGTGGATGCCGTCGGTGCTGGTGGCGTAGGCGGTTTTGCGGCCGCGTTCCCAGTACTCGTCCTTGCGCTGGCCAATCACCACGTACCACATCTTGAACAGCTTTTCCTGCGGGTCGTAGAGCACGTTGTTGTAGTTGAACATCTCCATGGGTTCGGTGTCCCAGGGGGCGTCCAGCTTGACGACGGGCTCGGGATGTTTTTCCGCCGGATTCACCTTGCGTTTGAGGTTGTCGATCTCCAGCAGGTCGCGATCGTCGATGACGAGAAATTTGTAACGGCAGGTATCTGATGCGGGCATGTTACTTCCTGTTGGGTTTGTCGAGGGACTCCAGTTTGCAGATAATGTGTAGGAATGATATAGGGCTTGAGGAGGCGGGTCAAGCACGGCGGTCGCCTTGACACGCGGTCTTGCAGGCCGCTTCATATACCAGTCCGAATCACCGGCCGTCATCACGAAAGGAATAAATCATGACCCCGGTTCGCGTTGGTTTTGTCGGTGGCGGCGAACACGCTCGCATGAGCCTGCTGCCCAGTATTCGCCACGCCCTCGGCGGCGCCCCCGAGGGACTGCCGGCCCTGGTCGCCACCCACGCCGGCGCTCAACTGCCGCCCCTGCTGGGTGAATTGGTGGCGCTGGCCGAACACAAACGCGACCACGCCGAGCGCATCGCCGCTTTCCACGGAATTCCCAATATTTACAGCGACCACGAAGAGATGCTGGCGCGCGAAGACCTCGACTGCGTCATCGTTTGCCTGCACCCGCGCCTGCAGCCCGACGTGGCAATTGCCTGCCTCGACGCCGGCGCTCACGTGTTTGTTGAAAAACCGCAGGCCGAGACGGTAGCCGACTCGCTGCGCATCCGCGAGGCGGCCGAGCGCAACGGCAAGCAGGTGGCCGTCGCTTTTATGAAGCGCTACTCGGAGCCGTATTTGAGGGCCCGCGAGATCACTCAGCTTGCGGACTTTGGGCCACCCAGTTTCTACGAAGCGCGCTTCACCTACGCCCAGTATCCCGTCGACGTCTACAATTTCCTCAACGGCTTTGGCATCCACCACCTCGACCTGCCGCGGTTTTTTATGGGCGAGATCGACAGTGTGTACGCCGACTGCGTGTCGCGCGGCGAGGGCCTGGACGGCTACGCGATTAACCTGCGCTTTGCCAGCGGCGCCCTCGGTCTGGTGAACATCAACTGCCTGGAGTCGACGTTTACCAATTGGAGCGAACGCCTCAGCATTTCGGGTGTCGGCAGCAGCGTACACGTGGAGAACTGGCGCCGCGTCATTGCCTTTGTCGCCGGCGAGAGCGAGATGCGCTACTGGGAGCCGGAAGACATCCAGCCCACCGATGCCGCCAACAGCCTGAACCTGCACGGCTTTGTTGGCGAGATTCGCGATTTTGTCGCCAGCGTTGCCCAGGGGCGCAGTCCCCTGGCCACCTTGCACGATGGCATTGAGGCGGTGCGTTTGCAGGAGGCGATCGAGCGTTCGGTGGCCACCGGGCAGCGGGTGCAACTGGCGGATGTTGCGACATGAGCTTTCGCGTTGGCATTGCCGGCTACGACCTGTGGCCCCACACCCTGGCGTTTATCCGCGTGTTGAAAGATTGCGACTTCTGCACTATTGCAGCGGTTTGGGACGAAGACCCCGAAGACCTCGAGCGTCTGGTGCGGCACACCGGGGCACGCGGTTTTGTCGACCTGGGTGAATTCGCCGCATCCGATATCGACGGTGGCATCCTCACGGTGCGCACGTCGGAGCGGGCCAACGTTTGCGAGGCCCTGGCCAAAGCCGGCAAGCACGTGCTGGCCGACAAGCCGATGGCGATGTCGGTGACTGATTGTCAGCGCATGATTGACGCCTGCGCCGTTGCCGCCGTGACCCTGATGAGCGGGTACAATTTCCGCTACTGGAAGTCGTTCCAGTTGATGAAGGAGATCTGGGACGGCGGCGAGTTGGGCACGCCCCACCATATCTACTGTGGTTACCCCACCGGAGTGCCGTCGCGCACTGAAGACGACAGCTCGCCGCTGAGCTGGTGGACCGACTCAGCGGCGACGCCGGGCGGGGCCTGGTTTACCCACGCCGACCACGCCATTGACTTTGCGCGCTGGCTGTGGGGCACGGAGGTGGCCGAAGTTATGGGCGATATGCGCAACCTGCGCCACGCCGACTGGCCCAACGAAGACTACGGTGTCGCCCACTACGTGATGGAAGACGGCGCCACCTTATTGGTGCACTCCGACGGCATCTCGCCGGGGGCGAGTTCGCGGCTCGACCTGAACGTGTACGGGACGGACGGGGGCATGATGTTTTCGTGGCGCCCCAAAGCCAACCTGCGGGTTTGGGGGGCGCCGTCCCTGGGATCGGAGACCGTCGAATATCATCTGGAAGACTCGTGGGACGTTGCCATGGGCGACATGACCAAGGCCTGGATTGAG
>CAXGRO010000502.1:0-4647 GCA_964012055.1 uncultured bacterium | reverse complement strand
GCCCGCCAGCAGACAGAAAAATAACGAGGGGAAATAGGCCAAACGCTCGCCCATAATGGTGGGAATGAGCACCAGCATATTGCTCGTCGGCGCCGCAGCTAAGGCGTAGCCCCCCAGCGCAAGAGGAACCAACGGATAGGCGCGCCGCGCATGCCAGGCTCCGGCCACGGCCGCGGCGGTAACGGCGATAAAAAGGAGGACACCCGCGTCAAAAAAACGGTCCACCAGCGGAACCTGCTTGTACGAATAATCCGAAGACAGGCCCACCGGCCATAACTGCAAACGCAAATAGTCCACCTGCACCGCCGCCGCCGTGTACAGGCGTTCGACCCACGACGCATCTACCAGCGGGTTGTCCAGGTTCGATATGCCCAGGTCCAGATCTTTGAGCACCGCAATGCGCAGTAAAATCCAGCCCAACAAAACGGCGCCATAGGCCCCATAGAACTTCCACCTGCTGCGCTCGAACCACCCCAAACACAAATCCAACCAACCGACCACAAATAAGGCGATGGCCGCCGACTCCTTGCTCAGCAGGGCGAACAAATAACACGCGGCTGCGGCGACCCATTTCCCCTTGGTATGTAGCAACAGAAAAGCGAGGATCAACAGGGCCGCCAGCGGTTCGGCGCGGCCGGTGATAAAAGTCACCGCTTCGGTGTGAATGGGGTGGGCCGCAAAGAGCAGCGCCGCGGCCAAACTTGCCGGCGGCGGCAGGCTCAGACGCAGCAGCATGACGTAGAGCACACAGGAGACGACGGTGTGCAACGCCAAATTGAGCAAGTGAAAACCCACTACGTGGCCCCCGTCCAACCCCATTTTCTCGTTGAGCCAGTAGTTAAGTGCCAGGCTCCACACAGTGAGCGGCCGATAGTGCCGCGAGTGCAACACCTCGCCCCAATACCGGCCCTGTATTATGCCCCCAACATCCCACGGGTCGTGCATCTGCGGGTTTTCGGGAATGAGCTTGAGATCGTCGAACACCAGCTCATTGGAAAGCGTATTGGCGTATAACGCCACCGCCACTGCGGCGATGGCAAACAGGGATTTGCCCATGGGCTTTATGTCCTTTTAAATCGAGGCGGACACAATTTGCCCTATCTGTCTGGTTTTGTCCAGTGGATTAAATCTTTATGCCCGTCTGTTCCGATAAGACTTTATTTTATCTGTCCCAAAATATCGCCCGTTTCCTTACTGTCGAAAAAGCTGAAATCGAGCGACTGAATATGGCGGTAGAAACGGGATTGAAAATCAAACCCCATACTCGCTCCAACGCACTGGCCAAAATACCCGCTGAGAAAATTCACCCCGCCCAGCCCCATCGAAATGAGCGCGCCCAGAATAAGGGCAAAAGCCAGCAGTGTAAAATCGCGATGCGGATACACATCGTCGATCAATATCTTGGTAAAATACGGCCCCGGAATCTGCAAAAACATCACTAGAATACCCACCAGCAGCGATTGCCCCATAAAGCGCCAATAAGGCCGCAAAAGTTGTATAATTTGTACGATCTGTCCCATCACTTAACTCGCGCAAGTGCACTCACTCAAATCGACCGGCGGCACTCGTTTCTTTTGCCGAGCCGGCGGATATACACTTCCTCCCGGGGCACGCGCCCACATATATCACAGCGGTAGATCCCATCCCCCACTCTCACGCCACCACCCCTCATTAAACAGCAACACCCAACGCCGTTTGCGGACGGCGCGTACACAGCGTATCCGTCACCCATTCCGGCACCCGGGCCTCTTGCTCGGACAGCATGTCTATCTGCCGCATCATGCGTTGCATCAATTCTTCCCCGGGGCGCATGGAAAAACGCACGGCCATCATCTGCAAGGTGCGCGCCATGTGTTCAACTTCTTGGTAATCCGAGCCAAAGCGAAACTCGGGTGCCAGATGATCCTGCGTCTCCATGTATCGAATGCGCGCCCCCATGCAGCGCTTGTGCTCGTATAAAATGTGGAAGGGAATGTGGTTAAACGATCGCGCCCCGGCCACAACATCTGCAAGCCAGGTTTTTAAACGCGTATAGACCAACAAGCCGTAAACGCAATCCTCGGTCTCGGCGGCCACCTGGTGTGGCTGAATCGTCTTGCGCGGATAGGGGATAATCATATTAAAGCGCGCCGAACTATCCCTCGAATACAGATAATCCTGCAATTGATCTATCGCAAAGGCTATGTTAAAATCACAGCCCACATCCTCGCGATATCTAACCAGCCACAAGCGGTTAAACCCCATGTGTTGCGGATCGAGGCTGAAAACGCAATCCCTCACCTGGCTCCATTCGGCGTATTCTCCGCCGTGCGTTTCGCCGACAAAGTTAAACGCGCGTTCCAACTGCTCATAGCCCACTTTAGACGTCCCGAACTCCCCGCCGCTCTTATACCCCACCACCTCAAACACCCGCTCGGAATCGTCGTAACCAAAAACCAGCAGGGAGTGAAAAAAGTGCATCTTCTGGTAAACAGCTCGCTGGGGAATGTGGTACTCGTCGACATTAATCCGCAGGTAGTAGTCTTCGTCGATGCGCTCTTTGACAAACTCGACAATCCCTTTAGTGCCGCGGTCTACCAGGCTGCGACTGAACCACTGCGCGTCGAGCAAGGGCGCCACAAATTCGGCCCCGGTATACCCCAGGGCGTAAAAAAATCCAGCGGCATCCAATTGGGGTCTGCATCAAAAACCAGCTGTATATAATTGCTGTAGAGCCACGGCAAATAGGCGTCGCGCTGGGCCAGAATCGAAAACGGGTAGGCGTGGCGCAAATACCCCCTTATCGGCGGATCGGCGTGAACGGGAAGTCTCTTTCGTTTTGCCACACTCACACCCCCGCGCCAACCCGGCTATCCACCGGCATCTCTTGCACAGAACGTCCCTCCAGCTTCAATGCCACATACGCGGTTATAGCGCGCACCGAATCAAACAACTCTATTTGCAGCTCCTCGTCGTCCACCTCAATGCCAAACTCCTCCTCCAGCGCAAAGACGACCTCCAGCGCCGCGACAGATTCGGCCCCCAAACCGGCGCCAAAAAGCAACTCGTCCTCGTCAATCGCGTCCGGCGCAATGTCGAGCTGCAGCGCCTGAACAATAATCCGTTTTACTCGTTGAGTCAGACCCTTTACATCTGCCATAACACGTCCTCCTTGTCCATTGCCCACAGTAATAGCAAGCCCCGTGCCACAGCACCTGCAACCAACGGCCGACTGTCTATAAGAGAAGAAAAATCAAAAAATAAAACGCCTCTGTCCCGCAAAAACAGAAGCGTTGAAAAAAAATAGAAGGACTTATTTCGTCCCCCACCCTTCACAGCAATGTATCCCCCAGGTTACAATCCCCTCATCCCCTCCCCTATCCCTCATACAAATGACACGCCACCTCATGCCCCTCCCCAACCCGCACCAACTCCGGCGTCTCCCCCCAACACCGCTCCATCACCCGCGGACACCGCCCCGCAAACCGACACCCCGCCCCAATATTAATCGGCGACGGAATCTCCCCTTCAATAGGTTGGTGCACCTGCCCCCGCTCGCGCCGCGGATCCGGCTCCGGGTTAGACGCCACCAACAACTGCGTATACGGATGCTGCGGCCGGAAAAACACTTCGTCCGCCGGCCCCACCTCCACCAGCGCCCCCAAATACATCACCGCCATCCTATCTGACACATAGCGCACCATGGACAAATCGTGGGCGATAAAAAGCAACGTCAAACCCAAATCCGCCTTCAACGCGCCCAGCAAATTGACCACCTGCGCCTGCACCGACACGTCCAGCGCCGAAATGGGCTCGTCGCTCACCACAAACTCGGGCTCCACAATCAGCGCCCGCGCAATGCCAATGCGCTGCCGCTGCCCCCCCGAAAACTCGTGCGGGTAGCGCGACATATGGTCCGGCTCCAGCCCCACCCGTCGCAGCCACTCGGCCACCCGCTCGCGCACCTCTTCCCGCCCCGTCGCCCCGCCCAAGCGCAAGCCCTCGCCGACGATCTCCAGCACCGTCATGCGCGGGTTTAAAGACGAATAGGGATCCTGAAAAATCATCTGCATGCGCCGCGCGTGGCGCGCAAAATCGTCGGGGCCGTACTGCGCCGGCAAGCGCTCCCCCTTAAACCACACCTCCCCCTCCGTTTTGTCCAACAACCCCACCACCGTCTTGCCAAACGTCGACTTGCCCGAGCCGCTCTCCCCCACCAGGCCCAATATCTCATTCTCTCCAACCGACAGCGAGATGCCGTCCACCGCGTGCACCCACTGGTTCCTGCCGGCGGCAAAATACTTCTTCAGATTTTTTGTTTCTAAAATAGGCGGCTTATCTGTCATCGCGTCGGCAACACTCCTCAATTATTTCTGCGGCCGGCCTGAAAAAGCGCGCCCTCCACCTTGGGCGCCGCTTCGTGCTGCAACCAGCAGCGCGCCCCGTGTCCTTCCCCCACCGCAAACACCTGCGGATCGTTTTCCTCGCAGAGCTTCATGGCGTGCGGGCAGCGCGCAAAATAACCGCACCCCGCCGGCGGCGCAAACAAATCGGGCGGGCTCCCCTCAATGGGCAGCAAAGACTGCGAGCGCGCCTCGTCGTTGACCGGCATGGCCTGGCGCAGGCCAATCGTATAGGGGTGGCTCGAGCGGTAAAAGATGTCGTCCA
>CAXGRO010000501.1:0-4664 GCA_964012055.1 uncultured bacterium | reverse complement strand
TTGCGCTCTCAGGGCGCCGCCAGCACCGTCAAATCGCTCCAATCCTGGCAGATGAAATCGATCTATACGTGAGATAAAACTGGTCACTCATTTGTAAAAACCACTATCCAAAAACGCAAAAGAGAAAATTATGGCAGACGAAGAACTCGCCTTTGTCTCGGCATCCGAGTTATTGGAACTCATCGCCACCAAACAAGTGTCGCCGGTGGAACTGACCGAGCTGTTCCTCCGCCGCATCGAGCGGTTAAACCCCCAACTCCACGCCTTCCTCCTCACCGTCCCCGATTCCGCACTTGACGCAGCCAAAGCGGCTGAAGAAGCGGTGATGCGCAGCGATACCCTCGGGCCGCTGCACGGCCTGCCTCTGCCCATCAAAGACACACAAATGACCAAGGGCATCCGCACCACCTCGGGCTCCGTAGTATTTAAAGACCGGGTGCCAGAGCGCGACGCCGCCGTGGTGGAGCGGGTACGCCAGGCCGGCGCCGTCATCTTGGGCAAAACCAATGTGCCGGAGTTTGGCATGGTGGGCAATTGCCAAAACAGTATAGGGCCCACCGGCTGCAACCCCTGGAATACCAACTGCACCCCGGGCGGCTCCAGCGGCGGCGCGGCGGCGGCCATAGCCGCCTATTTATGCCCTATGGCCACCGGCAGCGACGGGGGCGGGTCCATCCGCATCCCCTCCCACTTCAGCGGCATCTACGGCATCAAACCCTCGCAGGGCCGAGTGTCGGGCTACACCGGCCTGCAAGCCCCCCCCATGCCCTACCTATTCTCGCAAAACGGGCCGCTGAGCCGCACGGTGCGCGACGCCGCCCTGCTGCTGCAGACGCTCGCCGGTCACGACCCCAGAGCCCCCACTTCACTGCGCACCGAGCCGCCCGACTTTGTCGCTGCCGTCGACCGCCCCATCTCAAACCTGCGCATCGCCTGGACGCCCGACTTCGGCTTCGCCGACGTCGATCCCGAAGTCCTGGACGTGACCGCCAAAGCCGCCCGGGCCTTTGAAGAATTGGGCCACCACCTCGAAGAAACCGATTTTGCCATAGACCCGCCCTACGACACCTTTGGCCCCATTATCGCGGCCGGCTCCTACAACAGCCTGGCCGCTCATCTGGACCAATACGGCGACCAGATGACCCACTTCGCCCGCTTCATAATAGAACGGGGCGCCAAAGTGACCACGGCCGAATACGCCCAGGCGCTCGGCGAAATCGACCTGTTAACAGCCCGCATGGCCGACCTCTTCGAAACATATGACCTCTTGCTCACACCCACCGCCTGTTTTCCAGCCTTTGCCAACGACGGCCCGTTTCCCGGCCCCATGTCGGGCAAAACCGAATACCCCGAGCAGTTTTGGAACGGCGCCTTCACCCTGCCCATCAACGCCGTCGGTCACCCCGCGGCCAGCATCCCCGCCGGCTTTTCCTCCAACGGCCTGCCCATTGGCCTGCACATCGTCGGCAGAAAAGCAGACGAAGAAACCGTGCTGGCCGCCTCGGCCGCTTTTGAGCGCGCCCGGCCATGGATACAACACCGCCCGCCGGTCTGCTGACCGCCGCCCGAGAAATCCTCATGGAACACCTATTACACATAAAACCCCGCTACTACCGCTGGCACGTCGACCCCGGCGTTGAGTGGGTCGAAGCCAACACCGGCTACGCCCATCTCAACTGGCAAATCCCGTTGGCGCAAACGGCGCTGGTCCTGCTCGACGTCTGGGACCGGCATTACCTGATCGACACCGAAGCCCGGGCCGAAGCAATCATCCAACAAAACGTCGTGCCTCTCGTCGCGGCCTGCCGCCGCGCCGCACTGCGCCTCATTCACGCCCCCTCGCCGGGCCACAACATGGCGCAGGACCACCCCAATTGGGTCAACCTGGTCGGCAAAGAAGAACTGAACGCCGCCCAGGACGAAGATTGGCCGCCCCGGGAATTTCGCCAGAAAACAGGCGATTTCAGTCGTTACGCCTTGCCCGCCGAGCCGCGCGACACAGAGCGCGCCGCACTGCGCGCCAACCTGGCCATGCACCCCGACGTCTTGCCCGCCGCCGACGAACCCGTGGTCGCCTGCGGCGAAGAATTGCACCGCTACTGCAAACAGCAGGGCATTCTCTTTCTGTTCTACTTGGGATTTAACACCAACGCCTGCATCCTGCACCGCGACTACGGGACTTTAAAAATGGCCGAGCGCGGCTACGACGTCGTCATCGTGCGCGACTGCACCACGGGCATGGAATCTTTTGAGACGCGCGAGGAATTGTGGCAGACGCGGGTCTCGGTGCAAATTCTCGAAATGTTCGGCAAGTACTCTATCACCGCAAGCGAACTCATAGAGGGACTGCCGCAGTAGGACCTCATTTTCACCCGATTACTCCACCACTGCAACCTCAACCACATCGGAGACCGGCGATGGATCTCACCCCCGAACAACTGTGGTATTTTCGCCACAACGGCTTTTTAAAACTCGCTTACCAACTGCCCCAATCCACCGTCGCCAAACTAAAAGAAGCCGTATACAAAGACATTGCCGCCGAAAAAGGACCCGTCACCCGCGACGCCGACGGCATCGTCCAGCGGCTGAGCGACATCCTCGGTCGCGATCCCATCTTCTGGAAAACGGCCACCTGCCCGCCCCTGCTCGACGCCCTCAAAGCCCTGCTCGGGCCCAATATCGAAGTAATCCGCAACCGCCACAACCACGTTATGCTGCGCAGCGCCACATTAGGTTCTTACTACATGCACCGCGACGCCTTTTCCTTTACGCGCTCGAGTGTAACCGCCATGATTTATCTGGAAGAGACCAACCTGGAAAACGGCTGCACCGAAATTTTGCCCGGCACCCACCTTTTGCCGTGGCTGGAACAACCCCTGGAAGAAAACGAGAAATTCCTGCAAATGGACCTGCGCCAGCAGGCCGTGCGCCTGCCCATGCCAGCCGGCGGCATTGTGCTGCTCGACAGCTCCGTCTGCCACAGCCAGGGGGCCAACCACACCGACGGCACCCGCATGAGCATCACCCTGGGATACCACAGCGCCGACGAACTGGCCGGCGGCGAAGACGACAAATCGACCCTGGTCTGCGGCAGCCGCATTTATAAGGGGAACGATAGGAAGAGAAAGTCTTAAAGGGGGCGTGTCACTCGCGTATTGGTAAGAGTAATGGAGCCCTTGTCGACCGCATAGATAAAAACTACTTGAGCAAGAGCGTGCTCATAATAGAAAGCCAACTCGCCAACACGATACCGGTGAGCCAGCGGAAGCGGGTGTCCATCTCGCGCCGCAACTGGGCAAAGCCTTCCTGCATTTCCTGACGAAACCGGCTAAAGCTATCCTGCATCTCCTGGCGCAAAGACGTGTTATCGCCTTTCATCTCGGCGCGCAGACCTTCTCCCTGTCCCTCCAGCTTGCCGTGAAGTTGACGCACATCTTTCTCGATCAAAGTAAGACGACGGTCGATCTGCTGGAGCACGTCGCGCGTGGTGAGTTCGGGGATTTCGCTCATGACAATGGCCTTTCATAAGTAATATAGCTTGAGGGGATTGTTCCACCAAACCTGCAAATCCCATGCATAAACAGTCCCTCTGAAAGGCCGGGCAGGCCCCCCTTGTCATGTTTCATTTTCTTCACAAGAATGTGTATTACCCAATCCAACGCAGTTATTGAGCCATATACCCACAAGCGCTACCAAGCTCCCGCCACCCAACCCAGTAAACCTCTCACCCTCACCGCGCCACCACGTCGTGATACTCCTGAAACATCTCCACCGAAATCCCGTCCGGATCCAGCGCATACATCGCCCGCGCCACCACCACCCCATCGCGTTCCACATCCGTCGGCGGGTTGATCGAATCGTAGCCCGCCTCCCGCAACGCCGCGTACATGGCGTCGGCATCCTCTATCTCAAACGCCAGATGCGACGCCCCCACAAAAACATTGGCCATTTCGCGACTCTGCCCCACCGGATTTTCGTATTGCACCAACTCCAGCAAAAACTCGTTGACCGGATGCCGCAACAAAGCCACCTGAATTTTCACATCGTCGTAGCCCAGAATCTTATCGTAGGACGGCAAATTCTTGCGCTCGGAAATACGCAAGACTTCCATGCCCAGCAAGTCGCGGTAGAAAGCCAGCGATTGTTCGATGTCCGACACGGTAAAACCGTGGTGGTGACACATTTTTACGCCCATGGATTTTCTCCCATTTCTTCAATGCGCACGGCGCAGCCCTCGCGCTGCGCCAAACGCGCCGCCTCGGCAATCGCCACCCCGGCAAACATGTCGCGGTTGATCGCCGGGCTCTGCCCCGTGCGCACCATTTCCCGCACTATTTTGAGAATCTCAGCGGCGCCAAAAGGAAAATCAAAGTCGCTCAACGAAGGCGAGTGCACCGCCCCGCCCGGGCCGTAGGCGCTGGCGTAAAAAGCGCAGTGCCACGGCACCCCCACATCGCAATTGAGCACCACCCCGCGACGCGGCCTATCCGCTCTTTCCCCATAACTCAAATGCACCGTCTGCAATTCCGTCTCCCCCATGCAGCGCACTTCCTCCACCCCGTCGCCAAACAAATGCAGCGCCAAACTAGCCGCGTGAATATGCCCCGCCATATGCGTCCCCCCCCCCCCCACCCCACCCCCCCCCCCCCCCCCCCCCCCCCCCC
>CAXGRO010000500.1:0-4675 GCA_964012055.1 uncultured bacterium | reverse complement strand
GAGCCCAGTTTCCACGTGCCAGCCGATTTTGGGCGGGTGATTTTTTCGTCCAAAGTCAGCCCTTTCTGGGACCGCTAAACCGCTGAGCAGGTATGTCCGCCCCCTCGCCCTACACCCTGCGCTCCTTTGCAATCGGTTCCGTGTGCGCGGCGATTATTGCCGCCGGAGCGCCCTATTGCAATATGGTGCTGCGCGGTTCGTATATGACGCAGGACTTCAGCACGCCCGGGGCGTTTTTCATTTTCTTTGTGCTGCTGGGCCTGGTCAACGTCGGCTTCAAATTGCTCCTGCCCTTTTTGTCGTTGTGCCGCGGCGAATTGCTGGTGGTCTACAGCATGATGCTGGTGGCGTCGGCCATCACCACCTGCGGTCTGTCCGAATATCTGCTGCCCATCATGACCTCGTGGCTCTACTTTGCCACGCCCGAAAATCGCTGGGCCGAACTCTTTCACGAATACATCCCCGAATTGCTGGTGCCCTACGACGCGCTGGCCATCAAGCACTTCTACGAGGGTTTGCCCGCCGGCCAGCCCTTGCCCTACCAGGTGTGGGCTATGTCCCTGTTGGCGTGGGGCAGTTTGATTGTGACGCTCTACTTTGTGATGATTTGCGTGGCGGTGATTTTGCGGCGCCAGTGGGTGGAGCACGAGAAGCTGATTTATCCGCTGGCCCTGGTGCCGCAGGAAATGGTGCGCCAGTCTGACAAGTCGCGATTGCCGCCCTTCTTCAAGAGCCCCGTCATGTGGCTGGGCTTTGCGCTGCCGGCGCTGATCTCCAGCACCAACGCCTTTCAAATTACTTCCACATCTTTCCCCAGATCGGTCTCTCCAGTAGCGTCGAACTTGTGCCCGGCGCTTTGCACCTGCCCTTCAACATCACCTTTCCGGTGCTGGGCTTTGCCTATTTCATCAACCTCGACGTGGCGCTGTGGCTGTGGCTGTGCACCGTACTGGTCAATATTCAAAAAGGACTCTACGGCATTCTGGGCATTGTCAGCTCGGAGTCGCTCGACACCTACAGCGTCAACCCGGCCAGCATCGCGCACCAGGGCATGGGCGCCCTCCTGGTGCTGGTGGCCTACAGCCTGTGGGTTGGCTGCGAGCATTTGCGCGCGGCGGTGGAAGACGGCGACGAGATTTTGTCTTATCGAACTGCATTTTGGGGTGCGATAGGCGGTTTGCTCTTTGCCGGCTGGTGGCTCTACATGAGTGGCCTGCCGCCGCACATCGCCGCGTTTTTTTTGCTGGCCGCCTTTGCCATTTTTGTCGCCATGACGCGCATTGTGGCCGAAAGTGGCGTGCCCGAGGCGCGCACGCCGATGATGCCGCAGAGTTTTGTGGCCTCGGGTGTGGGCACGGCGGCGCTGGGCGAGGTGGGCTTGACGGCGCTGGGGCTCAAGTTTGTGTGGGCTACAGAGTTGCGCATTGTGGTGATGACTTCGGTGGCGCACGGGCTCAAGCTGCTCGAGGGATTTAAGGGCAGCCAGCGGCCCTTTTTCTGGGCCCTGATGCTGGCGGTAGTGGTGAGCATGGTGAGCTCGGCGTGGGCGATTTTGGAATTGTCTTACGCCTACGGCGGCATTAATATGAACCAGTGGTTTTTTGGCGGCGGGGCGTGGGCGCCGTTTGAAACGTTTGTGGCGCGGCGCCTGGCCAACCCGTCGGGCCCCAGTTGGGAGGGCTGGCTGTCGACGGGCATTGGCGCAACGGTGATGGGCGCTTTGATGTTGTGCCGGCATTTTTTTACTGGCTGGCCGCTGCACCCTATTGGTTATCCGATTGCCGGGTTGTGGCTGATGGACCATTCGTGGTTTAGCATTTTTCTGGCGTGGGCGATTAAGGGGGTTGTGTTGAAGTATTGGGGGCCTAGGGGCTATCGGGCGACGCGGCCGTTTTTTATGGGGGTGATTTTGGGGCAGTTTGTCAGTGCCGGGGTGTGGTTGGTGATTGATGCTTGTACGGGGATGACGGACAATAGGATATTTAGTTGGTAAATAAAGGCCCATTGATGCCAACGGTGTTTTGAGAGGCTCCCCTCTGACCGCTCAGCGGACGTATGCGTAGAATTCATGGCGTTATAAAGTACACAGCTAAGTCTACAAGTCGTTTCTGACAGAGTAAGACCTTTGGTTATTGGGCTTGGTGCGAAGCGCCCGGGTTGATGAACTCTTAAAGTAAATGGCGGTGAACGGAGTTCGCGCGTTAGCTCCAGTGGACAGCGACGGAGCGCACGCGCGGACTGCTGCCGCTGTGGCGGGCGCCCAGGGGGAGCCGGTACTGAATCCACGGACCGGCGCAAGCGGCGCTCGATCCGGGTTTTTCGTACCAAGTGTTCAAGCCGTCGGGCCCAGTCCAGGGCGTTTGCGATAGTTCCGCCTGGCTGGCGGCGTAGCGCAATTGCGCTTTGACCCAGCTCTTGGGCGCGGTGTCGGCGTCCCAGGAGATGCTATTGACGCGGCCGCCGTCGGGAAGTTGGAACGCGGCGGAGGTGTAGTACTCTTCGGGGCCGCGGTCGGCGATGTTGCCCGGCCCTACCGCCACCATGCCGTGTGGGCCGGTGGTGGGCAGGGTGGTGACGTTGCCCTCGGCAAAGCCGTTGGGCCCGTTGTGCCACACGGCGGAGTGGGCGATGTGGTCGCCCCAGCGCTTGTGGTAGGCGATGGCCAGGTCGGTGTGGCCGTCTTCGTCAAAGTCGGCGGCGACGCAGCCGGAGGCCGAATGGGTGAAGAGGCGGGTGAAGTCGTTTTCGGAAAAGCCGCGCTGGGGGCGGTTCCAGTAGATAAAAGAGTCGATGTCGCGGCGGCGGCCGTCGTGGTAGGAGCAGGCGAAGAGGTCGAGCAGCCCGTCGTTGTTGAAGTCGGCCACGGCGATGGCGTTGATGCCGTAGGCCGGCAGCAGGGTGCAGCGGTCTGGGCGCAGCCCCTGGGGTCCGTTCCAGTAGATGCTGAGAAAAGTGTCGTGCGGCCCGTCGAGCGAGGGGATGTGGCCGCCGACGATGAGGTCGAGCCAGCCGTTGTTGTTGAGGTTGGCGGCGCGCGCGCAGGCGGCGCGGAAGACGGAGAGCACCTGACAGCGCTCCATACTGTAGCCCTGGGGCCCGCCCCATAAGATGAAGCTGCGGTCGGCCGTAATTTGCGGCACCACCAGGTCGAGCCAGCCGTCGTTGTTGAGGTCGGCCAGGTAGATCCAGCGCGGCTCGTCGTAGACCTGGCCCTCGTATTCGAGGCGCAGGCGCACCGGGTTGTCGACGTCGAAACCCCGCTCGTTGCCGTAGAAGAAAAGCAGCTCGGCGTTGTGGAAGCCGCAGAACACCAGGTCGAGGTAGCCGTCGCGGTTGAGGTCGGCGCAGCAGGTGCCGTGGGCGCGGGCGGTGGGCAAGATCCAGCGCGGTGTGTCGTCGAATCCCTCAGGCCCGTTGCACAATACGTAAGAGCCGGGATCGCGCTGCACCGATTCTTCGGCGGCGTTGGCCAGAACTAGATCGACGTAGCCGTCGTCGTTTATATCGCAGCAGATCGCTTCTACGGCGCCCCAGCCGGGCAGGTCCTGGCGGCGCTCGGGCGCAAAACCTTGTTCGCCGCCAAAGTAGATGGAAACGGGAATGTCGCCCAGGGCGCTGCGCGCAAAGCGGTTGGCCAGCACCACCTGGTTGGCGCCGTCGGCCGCCGGGCGCGCCAGCAGCACGCGGCGGGCGTCTTGGCAGACGAGTTGGCGCGGCTTTGGGTCGATGCCGTCTTCGCTGCCGCGGTAGACGAGGGCGGCGCTGGTGAAGGAGGTTTCGCTGCGGCACTGGCACAGGACGATGTCGTGGCGCCCGTCGCCACTGAGGTCGCCCAGCGCCACGTCGCAGGCGTCGGCGCTGGGCAGGGAGGTGCGGCGTTGGTCGCTGTAGCCCTCTGGGCTGCCCCAGTAGATCCACGAACACTCGCCGTCATCAGCGACGTGGCGACAGGCCACGACCAGGTCTGGGTGGCCGTTGCCGTTGAGGTCGGCGGCGGCGGCGGCCATGGGTTGCTGGCAGGGCAGGACGAGGGGGTCGTCAAAACTGCCCGCGTCGATAGGTACCAGGTAAGCCGCCTGCTCGCGGGCGACGAAGATATAAGGCACGTCGTTGAGGGAGAGGATCTGGACCTGCGGACGAGCGTCGGGCACGTAGCGCGCGTAGCGCGACACCGCTGCTTTGGGCGGGTCGGACTCTACTGGCACCAGGCTGTAGTTGGCCGGCGCGAACTCCTCCTCGCCGCCCCAGTAGATCTTTACCTCGCCGTTCTCCTGGCGCAGCACCAGTTCGGCACAGCCGTCGCCGTCCAGATCGGCCGCCGCCAGCTGCGTGCCGCCGATGTCGAGATCAATCCAGTTCTTTACCGCAAAACCCGCTTCGCCCTGGTAAAAAAGGCGCACCTTGCCCTGGGTGAGAAAGGCCAGGTCGGTGCGGCCGTCGCCGCTAAAGTCGGCGGCGGCCACGCCGCTGCACATGGGCGCCGGTAATTGCTGTTGGTAGCGCTCGCTAAACCCTTCTGGCGAGCCGTAGTAGATGCGGGCGTTGAGCTCGGCGCGAATGCCGTTGTTGCCCATGCCCACAATCAGGTCGTCAAAGCCGTCGCCGTTGAGGTCGGCCACCGCCGCGGCTTGGGCGGCGTCGGGGGGCAGGGCGAGGCGACGGGCCTGGCCCAGGG
>CAXGRO010000499.1:0-4676 GCA_964012055.1 uncultured bacterium | reverse complement strand
ATACAAAACCCGGCGCCGCTCCACTTGGTCCAGGCTCGAAGCCACGCAAACCGATCTCAACCACATCGAAACCAGCATTGCCGAGAGAAAACGCCTAGTCGATATCCTCAGCCGCCAGGTCAGCAGGGCGCGGCGCTACCAGGAACACAAGACCGAGCTCGACGAGTTGGAAGTGCGGCTAGGGCGCTTCCGCTTTTTTGCCATTAAAACCGAACTGACGCCGCAAAAAGACGAGCTAGCGCGGCTCGCCCGCGACAGCGAATCCGGCTACACGCAATTTCGCACCCTCGAAACCGAGTTGGAAAAACTCAAGCTCGCCTACACCGAGGCCGAGAAAGAATTGCAGAGCGTGGGCCTGGAACTCAACCGCTACAACGAAGAGATCCACGAGAAAGACCGCCAGCGTATTGCCTTGCGCGGGCGCAGCGAATCCGCCACCCAAAACATCGAGCGCGCCAAGCGCGAGCGCCAGGACCACCAGCAACAGCTCGAAGAAACGCAGCAGCTGCGCCTTAAAACGGGCGAAGACCTCACCGCGGCACAAGAACAATTGACCACAGTCGACCAGCGCTTGCAGAGCCAAATGGAAGAGGCCACCGCTGCCGAGCAAGCCTACGCGTCGCAACGCGACAATTTGGCCGCTCACAAAAACAGCCAGATGGAACAGCTGCGCGACCAGGGCGCGCTCAGCCGCACCCTGGAGCGTTTGCAAACCGAACGCGAAGGCGTGGCCGAGCGCGCCGCCGCCCTCCGGGATGAATCGGCGCGCCTGGCGGGCGAACGCCAACAAACCCTTGAAGCACAGCAAACCGCCGCCGCCCAATTACAAAAAACGCGCGCCCAATTGCAGCGCACCCAGCAAATCCACCAGGCCGGCCGCCAGCGCCTGCACAGCGCCGAAAACGACTTGCGCCAGCGCCAAGAAAACCGCAGCGAATTGCGACGCGCCATCGACACCAACCAAGCGCGCCTGCACGTCATGGAAAAGGTGCGCTCGGGCTACGAGGGCTACGCCGGCGGCGTGCGCACCCTCATGCTGGAGTCGCCGCACGCCGAGCTTTTCCAGGGCGTTCTGGGCGACCTCATCGACGTCGATCCACGCTACCACCAGGCCGTTGAAACGGCGCTGGGCGAATCTTTGGAAGCCCTGGTGGCTACCGACCAGAAGGGTTTATTGGAAGCGATCGATTATCTCAAAAGCCGCGAGGGGCGCGCCGGCATTTTCCCACTCGCCTGGCAGGCGCAATCCCCGCCGCCTCGCCTATCGATGCCCCAATACCCCGGTTTGCTGAGCCCCATCTGCGACTACGTCAAGGCAGAGGGGCCGCTCGCCGCCCTCGTCGGCCGCCTCTTGCACAATACTTTTCTAGTCGACGACCTGTCCACCGCCCTCGACCTGGCGGGCACCTACCTCGACCAGCGCGTCCGCTTCGTCACCCCTACCGGCGACGCCATCGACCTCTACGGCCGCCTGGCCGGTGGCCAGGCCGGCTCCGCCGACGCCTCTGTTTTGGGCCGGCGACGCGAAATCGCCATGCTCAGGGGCGCCATAGCCCACGCCAGGGCGCAATGGGCCAGCGCCAACGCCGTATGCCAAAGCCAGGCCGTGCGCAGCGCCGTGCTCAGACGTCACCTCGAAGAAGTGGCCCAACGCATCGACGAATTGAGGGACGGAGAACGAGAGCAAAATCATCGCCAGGAGAATGCCGCCAGCGAAAGTCGGCGCTTGGAGGAGCGCCTGGCGCAACTACGCCAGGAAGAAAACCACATCGGCACTCGCGTAGAAGGGCTGGAAGCGGCCATCGCCGAAAACGGCAAAAAAGTGGCAGAATTAGACCGGCAAAGTGCGCAATTGGACGACACCATACGCAGCGCCGAAGAAGACCTGGGCCGCGCCGAAACCACGCGCAGCCAGCGCCAGGAACAATTGCAAACGCTTCAGGTCGAACGCGCCCGCGGCGTCGAACAAAGCCAGAGCCTCAAACGCGACGCCGAGCGCCTGGCCCACATAGAAAACTCGCACCGCCAGAACATAGAACGCCTGTTGGGCGAAATCGAGCGCAGCGAGCAAGACCACAGCAAGTGGACCGCAGAGGAACAACACATAGACGCCGAACTCAAGGAGATGCACGAAAAGCGCGAAGGCCTGGAGCAGGATCAAAACGAAAAACGGCAGCACTGGCAGGCGGCCATGGTGCAGTCGCGTGAGCAGGAGGAGGGCTGGCGTCGCATGCAGCGCGATCTGAACACCCAACGCGAACGCCGCCACCAATTGGAACTGCAAATCACCGAAGCCGAAAACAGCGCCGCCCACATCCGCGAGCGCCTGCAGGAAGAACAGCACTGCGACGTAGAGTCCATGGGCCCCTTGCAAGAGGACGACTTCGACGTCGAACAGAACGCGGCCCGGGTCGAACAACTGCGCCTGGCCATCCAGCGCCTGGGCACGGTCCACGTGGGCGTATTGGAAGAATACGAGAAGGAAAAGGAGCAATACGAATTCTACTGCCAGCAGCGCGACGATTTGCTGGTGGCCGCCGAAGATCTCAAGAAGACGCTCAGCCTTATCGACCGCACGGCGCGCCGCATGTTCAACGAGACGTTCGCCGAAATTCGCGAAAAATTCAGGGAGACTTTTGCCCGTTTTTTTGTCGGCGGCGAAGCCGACCTGCAACTCGAGCCCAACGTCGACCCACTCGAAGCCAATATCGATATCAGCGCCCGCCCCCGCGGCAAGCGCCTGCAGAGCATCTCGCTACTCTCGGGCGGCGAGCGGGCGCTCACCGCCATCTCCCTGCTCTTTGCCATCTACCAGGTCAAACCCAGCCCCTTCTGCATCCTCGACGAAGTCGACGCGCCGCTCGACGACACCAACGTCGACCGCTTTGTGCGCGTGCTCAAAGAGTTCGCCCGCACCACCCAATTCATCATGGTGACTCACAATAAATTGTCAATGAACGCCGCCGACACCATGCACGGCGTCACCATGCCCGAAGAGGGCATCTCGCAATTGGTTTCGGTCAAAATAGGCGAAGAGTTGGAAGAAGCGGCGGGTTAGATGCGCGTAACTACACCGCGCCTAAGCAAGACAAAACAGAACAATTCGTAGACCGGTCCATCTTTTATCCCATCCCTATTCCCCAATAGCCGCCAAGTCAAGCTGATAGGGATTCTCCTCAACCAATATTTGCGCCCGCTTTGCCGTGCGCTCGTCACCTGTGGTTAAAGACTGGCGCAAGAACTGGGGATTTGCCTCTATAAACGCCTTCATCGCCGCGTGCGGATCGCGGTAATAGCCCACCAGCAAGTCGCGCTGCGCCGCGTCGATGCGCTCGGCAGCGAGCAAGGAAACGAATAACGCCTCGTCCACCCGCAACAAAGCCGTCGCCCCAATATTTTCCTTTTCTATAGCCTGTATCCCCCCCTGGGCCCGGTCGATGACGTTGACCGCATAAACCATTTGCCCACCGCCGTCGCGTATGGCCGGTATCCAGTCTCGCGTATAGCTCGAAGCTTCCGTAACCAGATCGGCGACATGCACTGTGCGCCGGCCGTGCAGGTTCTCCACCCGTTCGACCGAATCTCCATCGAGCAATACCATACTCTTATCCTTGTAAATGAGCAGATGCGCTTTGCCCATTTGCGCCGCCACAGCCGCTGAAAAAAACCAATCGCGCCGCTCCCCACCCGATATATAATCGAAATCCGCCCCTATTTCACGTCGCACGCCTTCGACCAACTCCTCAATTACGGCGCGATAGATCTCGTTCTCAGAAAAATATCCCATAGTCCGCTCGCGTATAGCCAGCGGGAAATGCGCCCGATTCTCCTTGTCAGTGTCAATAAAAGCGAGCAACTCTTCGGCCGCTTCCGGACCGCCGTAGAGGTAATGCGTATTGATGTAATAGGGCCCTACCGTACCCGAAGTATACCAGAAAACCTCCCCCGGTGGGGCGATCTTTAAAGCCTGGGTCAACATCAGCGTATCTACCAGATCAACTGCCATATGTCAAGCCGCCTTTCCGCAACATTTCTTGTATTTTTTGCCGCTGCCGCAGGGGCACGGATCGTTGCGCCCCACCTTGGGGGCTTCACGGCGAAACGTCTCCACTTTTTGCGGCAAGAGTCGCCCCCCTTCCAGCACATCCGCCGGTTTCTTGCCCTCCAGCGCTTCGCGCGGCGTCTGCAACCACTCCTCGTGCAACGCCTGCATGTCCTCGTCCAATTCGGGCTTGCCCCCCTCGTCTGGGCTCATGCCTTTTTCTTCGCAGAACGCTCCAAAATCGGCCAGCAGCGCCCCCCGCGGCGAGGCCATCAATTGCTGAATCTGCTTGGCGTCCACTCCCGGCGGCAAAGACAGCCCCTTGAGGTCACTCAAATCGAAGTCCGCGGGATCAACTTCTACCGCTTCATCGCCTTCTGCAGCTTCCTCCTCTTCCTCAACCTCATCAGCTGCAGGCGGTGGCGCCACGTGTTCGGCAATTTGTTCTAATAAGGCACTTAGACTTGCAACCGCCTCGTCGGACCCTTCGGGCAAGACCTGTTCGACAATCCAGTCGACCGTTTCGCCTTCTTCGAGCAACTCCACCATTTCTTCGGGGGCAAAACGATCAATATTATGTGTTTCACATAATCCTTTCAATTGAGCCACAAATTCTTCCACGTCACTCTCCATA
>CAXGRO010000498.1:0-4677 GCA_964012055.1 uncultured bacterium | reverse complement strand
GCATCGCCAACCGCGAAGACCTCGACATCGAGATCACCCAGGTCGGCGGCGAGGGAGAGTGAGCGGTTGATTTAGTGGACGGCGATTATCTTGTGGCCCGGTGCTCCACGTCGAGCGCCGGGCGCTTTTTTGCCCGCCCGGCGTCATGCCCGACTACCCGCTGACTTTTTGGTTTTGCGCCGTCGCCGGCATCGTTTTCATCGGCATCGCCAAAGCCGGTTTTGGCGGCGGCATTGGCATTATCGCCACGCCGCTTATCGCCATCAGCGTGCCGGTGACCGACGCCCTGGCGCTGCTCTTGCCCCTGTTGATCGTCTGCGACGTCTTTGCGGTGAAGCACTACCGCACCCGCTTCCACCGCCGCAGTGTCAAATTTCTGCTGCCCGGCTCGGTGCTGGGCATTGCCGCCGCCTATTCTTTTTTTAGCTATTTTATCGACGACCAGCGTGTCCTCGAAGTGGGCATTGGCGTGGTGGCATTGGGTTTTGTGCTTTTTCAGACGTTGCGCGCCCTCATTTTGGGGGCGCTGGCGGGGCGCCGGCCGCGGCCGCTGGAAGGCGTGTTCATGGGCGCGCTTTCGGGTTTTGGTTCCACCCTGGTACACGCCGGGGCGCCACCGGTGGCCATTTATCTGCTGCCGCAGCAATTGCCCCGCGACCTCTTTGTGGGCACCACGGTGATTTTTTTTGCCGCCCTCAACTTGCTCAAGATTTATCCCTACTACAGCCTGGGTTTATTCAGCGTCAAGATTTTTACCACTACGCTCATCCTCGCACCCTTGAGTTACGTGGGCGTCAAATTGGGCATTTACCTCAACAGCCGCTTTACCGATGTGTGGTTCAACCGGGTGGTGTACGCCCTGCTGGTGCTGATGGGCCTGCAATTGATTGCGGGAGAAAATCTGCTGGAATTGCTCACTTGACAGGATGCACTGCTTTGGTTTAATTTCTTTGCGACTTATGAAATTCAACCGGCGACATATAAAAATGGACCAATTTACTTCTCCTTTCTTTACGCGTTATTGGCGGCGTTCCTGGCGATACGATCAGCCAAGAAAGAGTATTGCGTCCATTTTTTAAACCCAATAACTGAACACGTTATTTGACAAAAGCCGCGGACGCACTGCAATGCGTCGGCGGTTTTTGTTTTTACGGAGCAAGAACAATGAATTCCACCCAATTGGCCACGACTTATCAAACCGAAGGGGGCGTTGAGATAGCCCGCACCACCACGCGCCTTAACATCGACGAGGCGCTGGAGGATGTCCTGTGCCGCATCGACACCCACCGCGGCGCCGTTTTTGCCAGCGGCTACGAGTACCCGGGGCGCTACAGCCGCTGGGATATTGGTTTTGTCGACCCGCCGGTGGAACTCATTTCGCGCGGACGCCAGTTCCACCTGCGCAGTTTGAATGGGCGCGGCGAACAAATACTGGGCATGCTGCGACTGGGGTTGGCCGATCATCCCCATCTGGAGGCATTGGAAGAACGCAACGGCGAATTGCACGGCCAAATTAAGCCCATGCCGGATTATTTTCCCGAGGAGGAGCGCTCCAAGCAGCCGACTATCTTCAGTGTGTTGCGCGCCCTCATCCGCCAGTTTCACAGCGCTGAGGACGGCCATTTGGGTTTTTACGGGGCCATGGGCTACGACCTCGTCTTCCAATTTGAACCCATCGACCAGCGCCACCCGCGCGACGCGGATCGGCCCGACCTGCACCTGTTTTTGCCCGACGAGCTCGTCGTCATCGACCACCGCAAAGAAGAGGCGCTGCGCTACAGCTACGATTTTAAGGGAGGTGAGTTCTCCACAGCCGGCATTGAGCGCGACTCCGAGGAAATTGCCCTGGTGCGTGGCCAGGCGACGGCGCTTAAGTGCGACCACGGCCCCAACGAGTACGCCGACAAAGTGCGCGAAATTATCGCCGGCACCGAGCGCGGCGATTTTTTTGAAGTGGTGCTCAGCCAGGTGCTCAGCGCCGGCTACCCCGGCACGCCGCGCGAATTGTTTGAGAACATTCGCCAGCGCAACCCCAGCCCCTACGAGTTCCTGGTCAACCTAGGCGGCGAGCAATTGGTGGGCGCCTCGCCCGAGATGTTTGTGCGCATCGAGGGCGGCCGCATTGAGACCTGCCCCATTTCGGGCACGGTGCAGCGCGGCGCCACGCCGTTGGAAGATGCCGACAATATTCTCGAACTGCTCAACTCCGACAAAGACAAGGCCGAGTTGACCATGTGCACCGACGTCGACCGCAACGACAAGGCGCGCGTCGCCAAGGCCGGTTCGGTGCAGGTGGTGGGCCGGCGACTGATTGAAATTTACTCGCGCCTCATTCACACGGTGGACTACGTGGTGGGTGAATTGCGCGACGACTGCGACGGCCTCGACGCCCTGCTCTCGCATATGTGGGCCTGTACGCTAACCGGCGCGCCCAAGCCGACGGCGATGCAGAAGATTGAAGATTTGGAGAATTCGGCGCGCGGCTGGTACGGGGGCTGCGTCGGCATGTTGCTCTTTGACGGTCAGGTCAACACCGGCATTACCATTCGCACGGCGCACCTCAAGGACGGTATCGCCAGCGTGCGCGCCGGCGCCACGCTGTTGTGCGACTCCGACCCCGACGAGGAGGAGCGCGAAACCCGCACCAAAGCCGAGGCCTTTATCAACGCCGTTTTAGGCCAGGCCCCCGAGAGCCAGGAAAAGCGGGTGCCGCTGCCGCCCACCGGCCGCGGCAAGCGGGTGCTCTTTGTCGACAACCGCGACTCCTTTGTGCACACCCTGGGCGATTACGTGCGCCAGACCGGCGCCGACATCGTTACGGTGCGCGCCGGTTTTCCACAGCGCGTTTTTGACGAGGTGGATCCCGGCCTGGTGTTTATTTCGCCGGGGCCGGGCACGCCGGCCGAATTGGGGGTGCCCGATCTGGTGCGCCAATGCGTAGAGCGCCAATTGCCCGTTTTTGGCGTGTGTTTGGGTTTGCAGGGCATGGTGGAGGCGTTCGGTGGTCAGCTGGGGGTACTGTCTTATCCGATGCACGGCAAGGCGTCGGTGGTGCACTGCGAGCCGCAGGGCATATTGGAGGGGTTTCCGCGCCAGTTTGTCGCCGGGCGCTACCACTCGCTCTATGCCCGGCCCGATGAGTTGCCCGAGTGTTTTAGGGTGCTGGCGCGCACCGAAGACGAGGTGATTATGGCGGTTGAGCACTGCGATTATCCGGCGGCGGCGGTGCAGTTTCATCCGGAGTCTATTTTGACTCTTAAGGACGATTTGGGGTTGCGGTTGATTGCGCAGGTTATTGGGAAGTTGACGCAGTAGGGTGGGGATTAGCGATGATTCTGGTACTTGATAATTACGATTCATTTACCTACAATTTGGTGCAGTATTTGAGTGGGGTGGAGGAGGTGCGGGTTTGTTTGAATGACGGTGTTGGTGTGGAGGAGATTGCGGCGTTGAAGCCGGAGAAGATCGTCGTTTCTCCGGGGCCAAAAGCGCCGGATCAGGCGGGGGTTAGTTTGGATCTGGTGCGACGTTTTGCCGGGGTTATTCCGGTGCTGGGGGTGTGTTTGGGGCACCAGGTTATTGGGCAGATTTTTGGAGGGCGCATCGTGCGGGCGCCGCAGGTTGTGCACGGCAAGACTTCTGCGGTGCGCCACGACGGGCGCACCATTTTTGCCGGACTGGCCAATCCTTTTGAGGCCATGCGTTACCACTCCCTGGTGGTGGAGCGCGAAAGTTTGCCGGATTGCCTGGAGGTTTCGGCGGTGACCGAGGACGAGGTGATTATGGGGCTGCGGCATCGCCAGTATCCGCTGGAGGGGGTGCAGTTTCATCCCGAGTCTATTCTCACGCCGGAGGGGGAAAAGTTGTTGGAGAATTTTCTCCGCAGGTATTGAAACTTACGTAAGGAGAGCGAACTGTGATACAACAAGCCATACAGAATCTTATCGAGCAGCGCGATTTGAGCCAAGACGAGGCGCGGCAGGTTATGGAGCAGATTATGAGCGGCGAGGCCACCGACGCCCAGATCGGCGCTTTCCTCATCGCGTTGCGCTGCAAGGGGGAGACGGTGGACGAGATTGCCGGGTGCGCCCAGGTCATGCGCGACAAGGCCACGCCCATTCAGACCAGCCGTGCGCCCGTCGTCGACACCTGCGGTACGGGGGGTGACGGTTCGGGCACGTTTAATATTTCCACTACGGTGGCGTTTGTTGCCGCCGGTGCCGGACTGTGCGTGGCCAAACACGGCAACCGCGCCATGTCGAGCAAGTGCGGTTCGGCCGACGTGCTGAACGCGTTGGGTGTTAACATCGAAGCCGACGCGGCAAAGGTGGGACAGTGTCTGGACGAGGTGGGCATTGGCTTTCTCTTTGCCCCCATGTTGCACGGAGCGATGAAATACGCCATTGGGCCGCGCCGCGAAATTGGCACGCGCACCGTCTTTAACGTGCTGGGGCCGCTGACCAATCCGGCCGGAGCGCGGCGCCAACTGATTGGCGTGTACGACGGCGAGTTGACCGATAAGCTGGCCGGCGTGCTCAAGGGGCTGGGGCGGCACGAGTTGATCGCGCCGGGGGAGACCTCCGACCGGATCCAGGAGCTCCACATGCTCGCTCTGCACGCGCTCGTGCTCGGGATCGAGCAGCGTTTGGCGTCCTGAGACGACCGGTGCCTTGCGAT